>CAYMTH010000234.1:0-2055 GCA_964393235.1 uncultured Solibacteraceae bacterium
CGGCGGCGACCCCGCCCGCAGATACGCCTTCGGGGACCACTCCGCCGGCGCCCGGTCGCCAAAATCCACCACCGGGTTATACAGCACCCGCAGATCCGGCCGCGCCGAGACCGACGTGTCTTCCCCCGCCGCGTCGAACGGCTGATCCGCCAGCAGCGTCATCGCGCACGTCGCCCCGGCCGACCCGCCTCCCGCCGCCAGCCGATCCGGGTCGATCCCGTGGTCCCCCGCGTGCCGCCGCAGCCAACGCACCGCGCTCCGGCAGTCTTCGAAACTCTCCCGGGGCGTTGTTTTGTGTTTGTTCTTGATCCGGTACTCCGCGCTCGCGGTCACCATTCCGCGGCTCGCCAGGTACGCCGCTTTCGAAAAGAACTGCCTCGGCGTCCCGTTCACGAACCCGCCGCCGAAGAAGAACACCGCCCCCGGCCGCCGGTCCCCCGGCTTCCAGTCCGGCGGATAGAACAGCGTCATCCGCAACTCCCCCTGCGGCGTCGTCTTGTATACGACCTCCCGCCGATCCACCGCCCCCAACGGGGCCAGCAATACCATCGCCGCCGCACAAACCAGTCGCAGTCCCATCGCCTGCCGAGTATACTCTGCTCCAATCCCGCATAGACACCCGCCTCTCTGGCATATAAAATTTCAGTCATGCATCGCCGCGACTTCTGGCGCTCCGGTTACTCCCTCCTCATCAACGCCGCCGCCCTCCCCGCCGCCCAGTTCACCCCGTCCCAGGGCGCCCTCCGCCGCGAGTTCGACAAAATCGCGCCGCCCAATCAGGGCCGCCGCATGGCCCCGGCCGAGCCCCACATGGCCCTCGTCGACCTCGAGACCGATCTCCTCGTCGCCGGCGGTGGCCTCGCCGGCGTCTGTGCCGCCATCTCCGCCGCCCGACATGGCGCGAAGGTCGTCCTCGTCCAGGACCGCTCCCGCCTCGGCGGCAACTCCTCCTCCGAAGTCAAAATGCACGTCGTCGGCGCCAACTCTCACAAGGGCCGCCCCGGCTGGCGCGAAGGCGGCATCCTCGAAGAGATCCGCCTCGACGACGCCATCAACAATCCCCAGCGCTGCTGGGAACTCTGGGACCTCCTCCTCTACGACAAGGTCGTCTCCGAGCCCAACATCACCCTCCTGCTCGAATCCACCATCTTCTCCGCCAAAACGAAGAACAACCAGATCCACGAAGCCCTCGTCCGCTGCGACAAGTCCGAGCACCTTTACCGCATCAAAGCCAAGCTCTACATGGACTGCACCGGCGACTCCCGCCTCGGCCTCGAAGCCGGCGCCGAACTCCGCACCGGCCGAGAATCCCGCTCCGAGTTCAACGAATCCCTCGCCCCCGAAAAGCACGACGAAGAGACCCTCGGCTCCTCCATCCTCTTCACCTCCCGCCTCTACCAGCGCCCCATGCCCTTCAAGGCCCCCAAATGGGCCCGCAAAGTCACGGCGGACACCCTCAAATTCCGCAAAATCACGAGCTGGGAGTACGGCTACTGGTGGGTCGAATGGGGCGGCTCCCTCGACACCATCCGCGACAACGAACGCATCCGCTTCGAACTCCTCTCCATCGTCATGGGCGTCTGGGACTACATCAAGAACTCCGGCGAACACACCTCCTCGGCCAACTGGGCCATGGACTGGGTCGGCTTCATGCCCGGCAAGCGCGGCTCCCGTCGCCTCGTCGGCGATCACCTCCTCAACCAGCACGATCTCATGAAGGGTGACTTCGCCGACGCCGTCGCCATCGGCGGCTGGCCCATGGACGACCACCCGCCCGGCGGCTTCGACCGCGCCGACCTCCCGCCCGCCACCCAGATCCGCACCCCCGAGGTCTTCAACATCCCCCTGCGATCGTTCTACTCGCGCAACATCTCCAACCTCATGATGGCCGGCCGCAACATCTCCGCCACCCACGTCGCCTTCACCTCCACCCGCGTCATGGCCACCTGCGCCGTCGGCGGCCAGGCTGCCGGCACCGCTGCCGCCATGTGCCTCGAAAAGGGCCTCTCCCCGCGCCAGCTCGCCCAGAACCCCAAGCTCGTCACCGCCCTCCAG
>CAYMTH010000234.1:2065-7701 GCA_964393235.1 uncultured Solibacteraceae bacterium
CAGCAGCGCCTGCTCCGCGACGACCAGTCCATCAAGAACGTGCCCGGCGCCGACCCCGCCGATCTCGCCCGCTCCGCCAAAGTCACCGCTTCCAATGAAATCGGCGAAGCCAAGGCAGCCCTCGTCCTCGACGGCGTCCCCCGCGACATCCCCGGCAAGGGCATCCACCACTGGGAAGCCCAGCTCCCCGCCGAAGGCGCCTGGATCGAGCTCAAATGGGACAAGCCCCAGCGCACCCGCGAACTCCAGATCACCTTCGACTCCGGCTTCCAGCGCGAGCTCACCCTGACCTCCTCCGACTCCATCAACCGCGGCATCGTCCGCGCCGCCCAGCCCGAAACCGTCCGCGACTACGCCGTCCAGGTCCGCAAGCCCGGCTCCACCGACTGGACCACCGTCGAAACCGTCAAGGGCAACCACCAGCGTCTCCGCCGCCACAAGTGGCCGGAAACCGAGATCGAAGCCCTCCGCGTTCATGTCACCGCCACCAATGGCGCCGACTCCGTGCGCGTCTTCGAGCTCCGCTGTTACGCTTAAAAGTTGGACCAGTACATCTCCCCGGCCGGGCTCCTCGACCTTGTCTGGAACACCGCGCCCTACCTGAAGGAACGCCTCCCCGCCCCGCGCCCCGACGCCTCTCCCGAGCAGCTCGCCGAGGGCGAAACCGGCTTTCTTGACATCCTCGCCGCCGTCGCGGCCAGCCCCGAATCGGACGTCGTCCGCTACTTCGCGCTCTGCCTCGCCTGCCACCACTCGACGGTCTCCACCTACGTCCCGACGGATGTCGATTCCAAGATCCGCGGCCTCCTCTGGCGCGACACCCGCGACCCCGAGGAGCTCCACGCCATGTACCGTCTCGGCCTCGCCATGCAGCGTTGGACGCTGAAGGGCTTCTCCCTGCGCACCATCGACTGCGGCCCCCACGGCATCGTCAGCGGCCACGACGGTGAATGGCTGTCGGTCATCTCCGGCGCCCACGGCCGCTTCCTCGCCCTGAACGATGAAGAGTTCGCCGCCCTCAGCCGCCAGGCGATTCATGAGGAACTGATCCGCGAAGCCCGCGCGTTTGTCGAGGTCTGCCTCACCCCAGGCCGCGAGCTCGACACCATGCGCGTCGCCATGTCGGTGACGCACAACTTGGGCGATCTCAATCAGGGCATCAGCTTCTGGTCCGGCCCGGCGCGCAACTCCGAATCCGGCCGCCAGTTCTCGCGTCTCGCCCAGGAAAACAAGACCGGCTACCTCGGCATCTTCCAGTACCCCGCCGAACTGTACAAGGAGCTTCTGGCGAGCGAAGGCCACCGCCACTACCCGCTCCGCGCCGTCAAGCCCCTCCGCCGTTCTTCAGATCTCCTCCTCCCCCTTGGCCCCTTCCTCGACGACTATGGCGCAACGCTGGCGACGACGGATAAACTCAGCCCCGCCGACAAGTCCGAGGCCCTCGAAGCGATCGTCCGCGGCTGCAAGAAGGTTCCTGGCCAGCAGGGCTATTTCCGGGCGATCGCGGGTTTCCGCGAAGCCAGCCAGCGGGCGTTCGACGATGCGGTGAACCGCATGCCCGGCAGCACGCAGAAGTTGTTAAAGGAGCCCGAGCTCCGTCAAAAGATCGCGATCCCCCGCCGCTCGTTCGAATCGACCTACATCAAGCGAGTCGAGCAAATGCGCAAGCAGCACGCCTCCACCCTCCGCCACCTCGCCCAATCCCTCCAAAATTCGTAAAATTCGTGACACTCCCCGTTATTTCCGCATTATTTCTGTCTTACGCACCTATCCCGCTGATTCCCCGCCACCTGACCCCACTGTCAGACAACCGAAAACGTCCCCCCCCCTCGCACCCTCCCCCCTATTTCCGCAGCCCCGCCAACTCCCCTCGCGTCAGCAGCCGCCACGTCCCGATCGGCAGCTCCCCGATCCCGATCTCCCCGATCTTCACCCGCACCAGCTTCAGCACATGCGCCCCCACCGCCTCCACCATCCGCCGCACCTGCCGGTTCCGCCCCTCGGTCAGCGTAATCTCGAAGTGCGTATACTTCCCCTGGTCCCGCACCCGCCGCACCGCCGCCGGCCGCGTCGGCCCGTCTGACAACTCCACCCCGCGCCGCAGCTGATCCAACTGCTCGTCGCTTAACAACGCCGACGCCTTCACCAGATACGTCTTCGGCACATGAAAATCCGGGTTCATGATCCGCTCGGCAAACTGCGTATCGTTCGTCAGAATCAACAATCCCGACGTATCCATATCCAGCCGCCCCACCGGCGACACAAACGTATCCACGTCCTCCAGCAGATCGTAAACCGTCTTCCGCCCCTCCGGATCCTTGTACGTCGTCAAATACCCCGTCGGCTTATACAGCAGCAGGTAAATCCGGTCCCGCCGCTCCAACGGCTTCCCGTCGAACTTCACCCGGTCCCGCTCCATGTCCACCCAGTGGTCGGGATTCTGCACCACCCGCCCGTTCACCTGCACCTTGCCCGCATGGATCCACGACCGCGCCTCGGTCCGCGAACCCAGCCCGGCTTTCGAGATCACCCGCTCCAGCGTCTTTAACGGTCTCTTTTTTTGCTCCAAACTGGTTATTATGCTACGCGCAGCCGTCCTGCAGGCAGGCAGCATCCCCTGGGACACCCCCGCCACCCTCGAAAAACTCCGCCGCTTCGCCCGCCAGGCCGCCGCCAACGGCGCCCAGCTACTCGCCTTCCCCGAAGCCCTCATCGGCGGCTACCCCAAGGGCCTCGACTTCGGCGCCCGCGTCGGCCAGCGCTCCCCCGAGGGCCGCGCCCAGTTCCAGCGTTACTTCGAATCCGCCCTCCCCAACTTCGATCCCCTCGCCGAAATCGCCCGCGAAGCCAATCTCTTCCTCACCGGCGGCGTCATCGAACGCGACGGCGCCACCCTCTACTGCACCGCCACCACCCACGCCCCCTCCGGTGCCCTCCTCGGCAAACACCGCAAGGTCATGCCCACCGCCATGGAACGCCTCATCTGGGGCTTCGGCGACGGCTCCACCCTCGCCCCCGCCCCCCCCCCCTGGGGCCCGCTCGCCTCCGCCATCTGCTGGGAAAACTACATGCCCCAGCTCCGCCTCGCCCTCTACGCGCAAGGCGTCCAGCTCTACTGCGCCCCCACCGTCGACGACCGCGACTCCTGGCTCCCCACCATGCGCCACATCGCCATCGAAGGCCGCTGCTTCGTCCTCTCCGCCGTCCAGTACACCGAACCCTCCGAATGGGCCCCGATCAACGGCGGCTCTCTCATCGTCGACCCCCTCGGCCGCCTCCTCGCCGGCCCCGCCGCCCCCGGCGAAACCATCCTCTACGCCGACATCGACACCGCCCAAACCGCCGCCGGCAAGTTCGATCTCGACGTCGCTGGCCACTACGCCCGACCCGACCTCTTCCGCCTCCTCGTCAACACAAAGCCCCAACCTGTCGTGGATAAACTGGAGGAGTGAATCCGCCGCTCAGCCCTCTCGAACAACGCATCCTCGGTTCCCTGATCGAAAAGGATATGGCCACCCCGGACTACTATCCCCTCTCGGTCAATGGCCTCATGACGGCCTGCAACCAGAAAACCAACCGCGAGCCCGTCACCGACTACGACGAGGACACCATCCGCGACGGCCTCCGCGAACTCGAGGACCGCGAACTCGCCGAGCCCCGCTACGACTCCCGCGTCCCCAAATACGCCCACCGCGCCAGCTACACCCTCAACCTCAATAACCGCGAGCTCGCCCTCATCTGCGTCCTCCTCCTCCGCGGCCCCCAGACCCTCAACGAGCTCCGCGACCGCACCCAGCGCATGTACGCCTTCGACGACCTCGACGCCGTCGAAAACTCCCTCCGCAAACTCTCCGAACGCGAAGTCCCCCTCACCGTCTTCCTCGGCCGCGCCGCCGGCCAGCGCGAGCCCCGCTGGATGCACCTCATGGGCGGCCCCGTCTCCGCCGAGGCTCTCGCCGCCGTCGCCGAACCCGCCCACCACCGCGCCGCTCGCACCGAAGACCTCGAAATCCGCATCAACACCCTCGAAGCCGAGCTCCACGAGCTCAAGGAACACTTCGCCGCCTTCCGCCGCCAGTTCGAAAGCTAACTACCCATGCGCCTCTTCGCTTCCTGTCTCCTCCTCGCCATCCCCCTGCTCGCCCAGGGCGAAAAGTACATCCGCGAAAACTACACCAAGTACGAGTACCGCATCGCCGTCCGCGACGGCAAACGCCTCTTTACTTCGGTGTACATCCCCAAGGATGCGTCGCAGAAATACCCCATCCTCCTCACCCGCACCCCCTACACCGTCTCCCCCTACGGCGTCGACCAGTACAAGTCCGCCCTCGGCCCCAACGACGAGCTCGCCAAAGACAAGTACATCTTCGTCTACCAGGACGTCCGCGGCCGGAACATGAGCGAGGGCGAGTTCGTTAACATGACGCCTCACAAGGCGGCGAAACGCACGCCCCAGGACATCGACGAGTCCTCGGACACCTACGACACCATCGACTGGCTGGTGAAGAACCTTCCCAACAACAACGGCAAGGTCTGCACCTACGGCATCTCCTACCCCGGCTTCTATACCGCCGCCGGCATGATCGACGCCCACCCCGCCCACGTCTGCGCCTCCCCGCAGGCCCCCATCACCGACTGGTTCACCGGCGATGACTTCCACCGCAACGGCGCCCTCTATCTCCCCCACGCCTTCAACTTCCTCGCCCGCTTCGGCAAGCCCCGCCCCGAACCCGTCCTCCCGCCGAAAACCGCCGTGACCTTCGACCACGGCACCCCCGACGGCTACAAGTTCTTCCTCCAGATGGGCCCGCTCTATAACGCCAACGAGCGCTACTTCAAGAACACCGTGGCCTTCTGGAACGAGATGATGCGCCACGACACCTACGACGAGTTCTGGCAGTCCCGCAACCTCCGGCCCCACCTCAAGGCCATCAAGCCCGCCGTCCTCACCGTCGGCGGCTGGTTCGACGCCGAAAACCTCTACGGCGCCCTCCAGGTCTTCCAGAACGTGGGCAAGCAGGGCGCGCAGAATGCGAACCATCTCGTCATGGGTCCCTGGCGGCACGGCCAGTGGTCCCGCGACCCCGGCGAGCACCTCGGCTACATCAATTTCGACGCCAAAACCAGCGAATACTACGCGAAAAACATCGAAACACCCTTCTTTGCGTACCACTTGAAGGGTAAAGGCGACGGCAAGTTCCCCGTCGCCCACGTCTTCGAAACCGGCACCAACCAGTGGCGCCAGTTCGACGCCTGGCCCCCGAAGGAAGCGAAACCCCGCACCCTCTACCTCGCCGCCAACGGCACCCTCACCTGGCAGCCGCCGTCGGCCTCCTCGGGAGCGGATGAGTTCCCCTCCGACCCCGCCAAACCCGTCCCCGTCACCGCCGACATCGCCAACGGCATGACGCGCGAACACATGCTCGACGACCAGCGCTTCGTCGCCACCCGCCCCGACGTCCTCGTCTACGAAAACGAGCCCCTCGAGGAGGACATCACCGTCGCCGGGCCCATCCAGAACATCCTCCACGTCGCCACCACCGGCACCGACGCCGACTGGATCGTCAAGCTCATCGACGTGTTCCCCGACGACATCCCCGTCCCGGCCAATGCCGGCCGGCGGCCTCCTCTGGCGG
>CAYMTH010000235.1:0-7684 GCA_964393235.1 uncultured Solibacteraceae bacterium
GATACGTCTTCCACCGCGCCAGCGTCTCGGCGTCCAGCCCCTCGCCCTTGCCGCTCCACACCGCCATCAAATACCGCGCCGTGTCCCGCGCCAGCAGGTCGATCAGCTGCTTGGTCTGCTCGGCCAGGTAGTCGTTCAAAATCTCTTTCAGGTCATCGACCTTCTTCTTCTGCGCCTTGTACCGCTCCACCTCCGCCTGCTCTACCAGCGGATGCTCCGTCACCTGGGAGCTGCGGAAGATGCCGAGCAGCGAATAATAGTCCTTCGTCGGTATCGGATCGTACTTGTGGTCGTGGCACTGCGCGCAGCCCACGGTCATACCCAAAAACACCTTCGTCGTCACGTCGAGCTGGTCGTTCGCGCCCGCCCCCAGCGCCTGAAACCCCAGTCCGGCGACATGCCCGGGAATCTCCGTGATCTGTGCCTTCGCAAATACGTTGTACGGCAGGTCCTTGTTCAACGACTCGATCACCCAATCCCGGTACCGCCACGCGTTCGGCATCGGTGTGTCGGTCGACGCCGCCAACTGCCCGTCGGCATAGCGTGCCAGGTCCAGCCAGTGCCGCGCCCAGCGCTCGCCGAACTGCGGCGACGCCAGCAGCCGGTCGATCGCCTTCGCCTTGTCCGGATTCTTCGCGAACGCATCGGCGTCCTCGGGCGCGGGCGGCAGCCCGGTCAGCGAAATCGTCACCCGGCGCAGCCACGTGCGCGGATCGGCCGCCCTGGCCGGCTTCACCCCCGCCGCCTTCATCTTCGCGTTCAGGAACGAATCGATCGGTTCGTTCGTCGCCGCCGGCAGCGGTTTGAAGGACCAGAAGGATTTCTGCTGCGGTGTGATCGTCGTCTTCGACGCCTGTACCGCAACCTTCTCCTCCGGCCACGGCACCCCGATCCGGATCCACTCCTCCAGCGCCTTTACCTCGACTTCCGACAGCGCTCCCACCGGCGGCATCTTCAGCCGCACGTGCGTACGCTTCACCGCCTCGATCAGCAGGCTCGCCTCCGGCTTCCCTTCGACGACCACCTTCCCCGATTTCCCGCCCTTCAACACGCCTTCCCGCGAATCCAGCCGCAGGTTCCCCAACGCCCCGCCCGTATGGCAGGCATGGCAATGCGTCGCCAGCAGCGGGCGGATCTTCGCTTCGAAGAACTCATCGCCGTCGGCGGCAATCAGCGGAATGGCGCATGCGGTCAGCGCCGCGAGGAGGCGCGACATATGCCGCGTATTCTATCGAACTCTTAATCCAGTTGTTCGGGCTTCAACTCGATGTTCGTCTCGCCGGCGGCTTTCTTCTCGAAATACTTCTTCACCCACGCTTCCCAACTCTTCCCCGCCGCTGTGTCCCGCCCGGTGAACGCCAGCCCCGCTACTTCCGAATACCGGATCATCAATTTCCCCGGCGTGTCCTTCGGCATCACGCGAATGTAGGAATCGTGCAGCGTCACGCCGCTCTTCCGGTCGAACAGATACCCCTCGACCACTGTCCCATCGCGCCGCGTAATCGTCACGTCGCCCCGGTAGTCGAAGGCCTTCTCCAGGCCCGTCCGCAGGTCTTCTTCCGTCTCCGCCGGCCAAACCTGCCCCTGCAGATTCTCGTGCGCGAAACCCGGCACTACTTCCAGTTCGTCCGGATTCAAACCCCGACCTCGTCTTTGGATTTCGTCTGAATCTGCACCAGCGGCCCCGCCGCCGGATGCTTGAAGTGACGGTCCAGCGCCGCCGCCGCGGCCTTGTCTTCATACTTGCCGAAGAACGTCGCCCGAGCCGTCGCGAACAGGCCTTTCAACGAACCGAACGTATAATCCACCGCCGACGCCTCGTACCCCGAATGCACCATGCAGTTGGCGCACTTCGGATTGCCGCTCTCGGTGCCGTAGTTGTCCCAGTTCGTCTGCTCCAGCAGCTCCGCGTAGCTGTCCGCGTATCCGTCCTGCAGCAGGTAACAGGGCTTCTGCCACCCGAACAGGTTGTAGGCCGGCATCCCCCAGGGCGTACATTTGAAGCTCTGCTTGCCCATCAGGAACTCCAGAAACAGCGGCGACATGTTGAACCGCCACTCCGGCTTCCGGTTCGAAAGAATCGTGTTGAACAGCGTCCGCGTCCGCGCCCGTCCCAGAAAGTGCGACTGGTCCGGCGCCTTGTCGTAGGAGTAGCCGGGCGAGACCATCATGCCCTCCACCCCAGCGCTCATCATCTCGTCGAAAAACGCCCGCACCGAGTTCGGATCCGTCCCGTCGAACAGCGTCGTATTCGTCGTCACGCGGAACCCGCGCGCCACCGCCTCCCGGATCGCTTCGAGCGCGATGTCATAGCCGCCCTCTTTGCACACCGCGAAGTCGTGATGCTCCCGCTGCCCGTCCATGTGCACCGAAAAGCTCAGGTACTTCGACGGCTTGAACAGGTGCAGCTTCTCTTTCAGCAGCAGCGCGTTCGTGCACATGTACACATACTTCTTCCGCGCCACGATCCCTTCGATGATCTCGTGAATCTGCGGATGCAGCAGAGGTTCCCCGCCCGGAATCGCCACCGTCGGGGCGCCGCACTCGTCCACGGCCTTGAAACACTCCTCCGGCGTCAGGTGCTGCTTCAGCACATGGGCCGGATACTGAATCTTGCCGCAGCCCGCGCACGCCAGGTTGCACCGGAACAAAGGTTCCAGCATCAGCGTGAGCGGATATTGCTTCCGGCCCTTCAGCTTTTGCTTCAAAACATACGTCGCGACGGTCCACATCTGCGACACCGGTATTGGCATCCGTAGTCTGTCCTTCCCGTTCGGTCTTACTCTTCACTATTATGACAGGGACATGTCGTTTGCCGCCCTGAAGGCCCTGACATTCGACGTCTTCGGCACCGTCGTCGATTGGCGCGGCTCCATCGTCCGCGAGGCCGCCGCCATGGCGCTCCCCGTCGATCCCGCCCGCTTCGCCGACGCCTGGCGCGCCGGCTACCAGCCAGCCATGCAAACCGTCCGCGATGGCAGCTCCCCCTGGGTCCCCCTCGACGTGCTCCACCGCCGCATCCTCGATTCCCTCCTCGAACAATTTCAAATCTCTCACCTCACCGAACCGCAGAAGACGCACCTCAACCGCGTCTGGCACCGCCTCGACCCCTGGCCCGACGCCGCCCCCGGCCTCGCCCGTCTCCGCCGCAACTACATCTGCGCCACCCTCTCCAACGGCAACGTCTCCCTCCTCGTCGATCTCGCCCGCCACGGCAACCTCGCCTTCGACTGCATCCTCTCCGCCGAACTCTACCGCGCCTACAAGCCCGACCCCGCCGTCTACCTCGGCGCCGCCGCCACGCTCGACTGCGCCCCCGAAGAGGTCCTCATGGTCGCCGCCCATAAATCCGATCTCCTCGCCGCCCGCCGCCTCGGCCTGAAAACCGCCTTCGTCGAGCGTCCTCTCGAACACGGCCCCCACGGCCCGGCCGACGCCGGCCGCGAGGACTGGATGGACCTCTACGCCCACGACTTTATCGATCTCGCCCGACAACTCGAAACCACCCCATGAACCGCCGCCGCTTCCTCCGTTTCCTCCAGCAATCGCCCCTGCTCGCTCTCGCCGCCGAACTCGGCGGCCAGCCCGCGCGCAAGGCCCTCGCCTCGCCACAGGACGCCCTCGACATCTTCGACTTCCTGCCCTTGGCCGAAAAGAACGTCCAGTCCCAGCACTGGGCCTATCTCATGGGGGGCTCCGATGACGACGCCACCGTCCGCGCCAATGAAGCGGCTTTCTCCCAATGGCAGATCCGCGCCCGGCGCCAGGTCGAAGTCGATAAGCTCGACACCAGCGTGACCCTCTTCGGCCAGCGTCACGAGTACCCCATCCTCGTCGCCCCCGCCGCCGCCCACCAGGCCTTCCACCCCGATGGCGAAGTCGCTACCGCCAAAGGCGCCGCCGCTCGCAAGGCGCAGATGATCCTCTCGACCAACGCCTCTCTCCACGTCAAGGACGTCGCCCCTGCCTTCAACGGCCCGCTCTGGTACCAGCTCTACAACCAGGCCGAGTTCGCCGTCTCCAAGCACCTCGTCCAGTCCGCCGAGCAGGCCGGCTGCACCGTGCTCGCCATCACCGTCGATTCCGCCACCGGCTCCAACCGCGTCACCGCCAACCGCGGCGGCCAGAAAACCGAGCAGCGCTGCCGCGCCTGCCACGGCCTCACCTACGCCGACTACTACAAGGAGCACGGCATGTTTGCCGGCATCGACCCTGCCCTCGCCAAGCCCGGAGGCCGCGCCGTCACCTGGACCATGGTCGAACGTCTCCGCGCCGTGACGAAAATGAAGATCGTCATCAAGGGCATCATGACCGCCGAAGACGCCGCCGCCTGCGTCCGCAACGGCGCCGACGGCGTTATCGTTTCCAACCACGGCGGCCGCAGCGAGAACAGCCTGCAAGGGACGCTGGAAGCCCTCCCCGAAATTGTCGAAACGGTGAACGGCCGCATCCCGGTCCTGATCGACGGCGGCTTCCGCCGGGGAACGGATGTTTTCAAGGCGCTCGCCATCGGCGCCAGCGCCATCTGCATCGGCCGGCCCTACATCTGGGGCCTGTCCGCGTTCGGAGCCGAAGGCGTTGCCCGCGTTCTCGAACTCCTCCAGACCGAGTATTCCATCACCATGAAACTCGCCGGCGTCGCCGCCTCCCGCCACATTTCCCCACTCTCCATCCGCCGTAGGAAGATAGCGGAATGACCGTCCGATTGCTGCTGTGCCTCGCCGCGCCCGTGCTGCTGATTGCCGGCGAAAGCGAACTGCGCCGTGCCTTCCAGGGCCGGCAGGTCTACGTCAAGCTCGACATGCCCGGAACGCACAACGGCGTCGATCTCCACTTGGACCGGGACGAGCCGCTCGACTGGCGCCAGTACTCGCAGCGCCTGAAGAACTTCGGCGTGTCGATTCCCAAGGGCCGCCCGGCCACGGTCACCGGCATTGTCGTGAAGAAGGATCTCATCGAGTTCCAGCTCGACGGCGGCGGTTACGGCACGTTCGGTGACGATACCTCGACGACGGTTCCCACCTACGTTCCCAAATCGCAATACGAGTACGATCTCGAACGCGACATCAAGCGGGAGACGGACCCGAACCGTCGCCGCCGTCTTGAAGCGGATCTGAGCCGCGAGCGTTCCCGCCGTTTTGCGGAGGAGCGCCGTCTCCGCGCCGCCGCCGAGACGGCCAACGCGATCAAGCGCCAGGAGATCATGGAGCGCCGTCTCCGTGGCGGTTCCCGGTTCAACCTCCGCGGCATCCCCGGTGCGGTCGACGTGCTGCCCAATCAGGTCACCGAATGGCTCCGCGAGTACGTGGACTTCACCGGCGCCCCGCCGCCGGCGGACGTTCGCCAGCCCGCGCCGCAGCGCCCCTCCGAGAGCGGGGGGACCCTCCGCCGCGGCATGTCGCTTGAAGAGGTGCAGACCCGTCTCGGCCGTGGCAAGCTGCTGTCGGAGTCGGTGGGAACGGACAACATCCTGACCCAGCAGTGGGAGTTCGTGACCCCCGAAGCCAGCTATAACGTGACGGTCGTCGAAGGCCTCGTCATCAAGTACTCGATGACCTCCCGCTAGTCGAGTTCCTTCTGCAACTCCAGCGCGCCCACTCGCACCCGCGCCGCCGAGATAAACTCCACCGCCCCCAGGTTGTAGGACTCTCCGGCCTCGTACCGCGCCCGCCCCGGTTCGGCCGCCGTGCCCGCCGCGTCCGTTACGCTCGCCACGTCCAGGAACATCTCGTTCGCCGCGTTGATCCGCGCCGCTCCCCGGTACACCCACGCCAGTTGCCCGCCCGTGGCATACTCCTCCAGCACGAAGTTCCCCTTCGTAAAAGCAAACCGCGCCCTCGAGTACAGTGCCCGCCCGGCCCGGACCACCACGAACCGCGTCCGCCACTTCCCGTCCATCCGCTCCAGCGGCTCCGCGGCCCATACCCCGACAGCCAGAATCGCGCCCATCGCGCGCCGAGTCATCATCGATTCGATGGTGACACAGCCGCCAGCGCCCGCGCCGCCTGCCAGAGATGCCGCCGCTCGTGCGCCGTCAGAATCAGGAACCCCGCCCCGACCGTAAACCGCAAGCCGGGGATAAACGGGTTCACGAACCGGATCCGGTTCAGATCGAGCGACGCGGACTCCCGCAGCAACTCCACCGCCGCCTGTTGCGACTGCAAAAACTCCTTCAACGCCGCCATCGCGTCCACCCGGGGGCTCGGCTCGATCGCCTTCGGCGCCTTCACCCGCTGCTTCACCGGAGGCTCCAGGTGCTGCAGGAACAGCCGCGTCGGCCAGCCCGGTTTCAGCGGCCCGGTCCGCGCATGGTGCCCCAGGTGCAGCGCTGGCTTTACCGCCTCCCGCATCGCCGCAAGATATTGAAAATTCGTGATCGCCAGGTGCTCCACCGCCTGCGCGACGCTCCACCCGCCGCCCGCCGGGGCCGCTTCCAGTTCCTTCACCGGGGTCGCCGCGTACAGCGCCTCCAACTCCTTCGTCGCGGCGGCAAACGAGGACAGCAACTCTTCGATGTCCGCGGGATAGGCGTCCGTGCTCGGCATTCACTTTTCCATGCGCGAACCGCGTTACAAAATGATCATCCGCCCTCAGGCCCCCAACCAAGCCCGGCAAGCCGCCGCCCGCTCCTGGCTCACCACCACCGGCTCCCGCGCCGCCGGCGACAGTTCCAGCAGCAGCTTCCCCTTCCCGTACGGTTCGCACCGCACGATCGCGTCGATATGCACCAGCGTCGCCCGGTTCGCCCGGAAGAACCGCGCCGGGTCGAGCTCCCCCTCGATCTCCCCCAGCGCCTTATCGAGCAGGTGCCGCTGCCCGTCCGCGGTCACCAGGAAAGCCAGCTTGTCCTCCGTGTAAAAGTAAGCAATATCAGCTACTTTTACCACCAGATGGCCCGCCCCCCGACGCACCAGAAACCGGTCCCGCGCCCCGCCCGTCCCGTGCGTCACCGCCTGCAGCCGCCGTTCGTATTCGGCCGTGTAATGCGCCGCCAGCGCCTGGTACTTGCCGAGCGCCGCGGCTACCTGCGCCTGCCGGATCGGCTTCAACAGATAGTCGATCCCGGTGGTCTGGAACGCCTCGCGCAGGTACTCTTCGTGCGCCGTCGAGAATACGACGGGGCACCGCACCGGAATCGCCCGAAAGATGGCAAAGCTCAGCCCGTCAGAGAGTTGGATGTCGCAAAACAGCAGGTCCGGCGCCGGGTTCGCCCCGAACCACCGCACCGCCTCCGCCACCGATCCCAACTGCGCGACGATCTCCGCCCCCGGCGCCGCCTGGCGCAGGCACGCCGCCAGCCGCTCCCGGGCGATCGGTTCATCCTCGACAATCACCAGTCGCATGCGCTAATCGATGGATTTTAGCGGCAATCGCACCAAAAAGCGACCCGCGCCGCTCTCGATCGGCAGATCCCGCCCCAGAATCAGCCGGCAGCGCTCCCCCAGATTCGCCAATCCCACCCGCGAACCCGGCCGCGGATCCCGGCGCGGGCGCAGGTCATTTTCCATTTCCACGGCGTCTCCGAGCACCCTCAGGCGGATCCGGAGCGGCGTTTCGCGGCTGAAATCGTTGTGTTTTACCGCGTTTTCGAGCAGGATTTGCAGCGAAATCGGGGGTAAAAACAGCGATTCTGAGCGCTCCTGAGCCACTGACTTCAATGCATCGGTCGTAGGGGTATCTGTCC
>CAYMTH010000236.1:0-7683 GCA_964393235.1 uncultured Solibacteraceae bacterium
TCCGGACACTCGATGCCGACGTGGCAGGCGCCCACGCAGCGCCCCTCCAGGCACGCCACCACCGGCTCGGTCACCGCGTCGAGCATCGCCCATCGCATCACCGGCACCGCCGTCGGCGCCGGGAACCGCCGCACCGGGACGGGCAGCTCCGGCGCCCGCTCGGAACAGTCGGCCACCAGGATCTGCGTCACCGCCGCGTCGGCCCGCAGCCGCTTCACGCACGCCCGCAGCGTCTCCGCCGACCGGTATGCCGTGACGATCACGCTCAACCCCATGCGCTACCCGCCCGCCAGCCGCCGCCAGTGGTGCCGCAGCAGCCCCACCCCGAACGAGATGCCGTTGTAGAAGTGGTACAGCAGGTGGAACGGGATCGCCGAAATCGCGAACGCCCGCCCGCGCCGCTGCGCCAGAAACAGGTAGAACTGGTTGTTCAGGATCACCAGCCCCAGCAGCGCCAGGAACAGCACGCCGAGCACCGCGTGCCCGGGCAGGTAGGTGAGCAGGAAGATGGCGCCCAGCACCCCGTACAGCGCCACGAACCACGCGATCCCGCGCGTTTCGTAGGAGTAGCGGTGCCGCAGGAACAGCAGCAGGTAGCCGAGCAGCACGGGCGGAATCACGCCCATCATGTGGTACTTCCACGACAGCCCGAGCAGTACCGCGAAACCGGTCGAAATCCCGATCACCGCCGTCCGGCCGGGCCGCCCGTTCTCGCCCTCCAGCCAGAACCGCGCCATGATGAACAGCAGCAGCGCGAACACCGGCGTCAGGAAGTAGCCCTGCCAGTAGACCGCCATCGCGAGCGCCGCGCCGACCGAGACGAACGCCAGCGCCACGCTGATGCGCTGGCTCACCTGCAGGTTCAGGTCGTTCGGCATGTTGCCGTCGCGCAGAATCAGTTCCGTCCACGGAATGCCGCGGTCGAGGATATCGGTCTTCAGCAGGTTCCAGAAGGTCCAGCGTTTCAGATGCTTCACGCGCAGGCCCTTGTCGAGCAGCATCTTCCGCCCGGCCTGGTGCATCCGGTAGCCGAGCTCGATGTCCTCGATGGCCGGCCGCGCGTAGCTCTCGTCGAACCCGCTGTGCTCGAGGAAGATCTCCCGCCGCACGGCGCCGCAGCCGCTCCAGAACGTCGTCGCGCGCGTCCGCGCGTTCTGGTGCACGAAGCAGTGCATCAGGTTGCGGTACTGGCTCAGAAAATCCCGTTCGCCGGGCTCGTCGTCGTAGGATCCGATGACGGCGGCCAACTCCGGGTCCTCGTCGAAGATGCGCGTGACGCGGCTCACCGCGTCCGTTCCCGGCACAACGTCGGCGTCGAGGAAGAACAGCAGGTCGCCCGTCGCCGCCCGCGCGCCGAGATTGCGCGCCTTCGCCGGGCCGCGCCGGCCGCCGGTCTCGAGCACCTTCGCCCCGAACTCCCCGGCCACACGGCGCGAGCCGTCGGTCGAACCGTCGTCGACCACGATCACCTCGGCCGCCGGCGTCTCCGCCGCGCGGATGCCGGCCAGGCACCGCCGCAAATCCTCGCCGCCGTTATAGACGGGCACGATGATCGAGACCCGCGTCACCGCTCGCCCCCCAGCACCCACGCGACGGTATCGCGCAGCCCCTCGTCGAGCCGCACGCGCGGCGCGTAGCCGAGCGCGCGCAGCCGCGCCGTATCCGCCACCCAGCGCTCCGAATCCCCTGGGCGCAGCGCCCGCGTAAACGTCAGGCGCGGGGCCACGCCGAGCGCGGCCGCGATGCGCCCGGCAAGCTCGCTGATGGTGACGATCTCGTCGCCCGCGACGTTGAACACTTCCCCCGCGAACGGCGCGCGCGCGGCCGCCAGCAGAAACGCCTCGACGATGTTGGCCACGTGGCTGAAGTCGCGCTCCTCGGCGCCGGTGCCGAACAGTTCGATCTCCTCCGGGTTCGCGCGCATCTTGCGGATCAGGTCGTAGACCACCTGTTTGCGCTGCCGCGGCCCGTAGACCGAGAACAGCCGCAGGCTGCACGTCCGCAGCCCGTAGGTCTGCGCGTAGACGTCGCAGTAGCGTTCGGCCGCGAGCTTGGCGACGGCGTAGGGCGAGGCCGGACGCACCGGGTCGCCTTCCTCGAACGGCCGGGCGGCGCGGGCGCCGTAGACGGCGCCGGTCGAGGCGAACAGCACCTTCGATGCGGGGCTCGCCTGGCGCACGGCCTCGAGCAGCGCGAGCGTGGCCACCAGGTTCCGTTCGCAGTCTGTCCGCGGGTCGGCCACGCTGCGGGCGACCAGTGCGTCGCCGGCGAGGTGGTAGATGATCGACGGCCGCTCGCGTTCGAGCGCTTGGGCGAGGCCGCCGCCGTCGAGCGAAAGCCGAAGCACTTCGACGCCCGTCGGCACGTTCGCTTCGAAGCCGGTGGAAAAATCGTCGACTACCGTGACCGCTTCACCCGCGGCCACCAGCGCTTCGGCGATGTGCGAGCCGAGGAACCCGGCGCCGCCCGTTACCCAGACGCTCATAGCCGCGCGGCCTCCCAGAGCGTGTCGAGCGTCGCCCGCGCCGTGCGCTCCCAACTGAACTGCTTCATGAACTCCGGCCCGGCTTCCGATAGCGTCCGGTGCAGTTCGCGGTCCTCGGCGATCTGCTGCATGGCGTCCGCGATGGCCTCCGGCGTCACTTCCTTGAGCAGCAGCGCGTGGCCGCCGGTGGTTTCGCGCAGGCCCGGCACGTCGGTGGTGATGACGGGCACGCCGACCGATTGCGCTTCCATGGTGGTCAACGACAGCGCCTCATAGCTATACGGCAGCACAAAACAGTCGGCCGCGTTGTACAGCAGCAGCAGGTCCTCTTCGGGTGTGTAGCCGGTGTGCAGGAAATCGCCCGCGATGCCGAGCCGGCGGGCGTGCGCGTCGAGGTCGAAGCCGGTGGTGTTCATGCCGGCGACGAGCAGTTTGTGGGGCAGCGGGCGGCGTTGTTTCAACCGCGCGAAGGCTTCCATGAGCATCGGGACGTTGCGGCGCGGCGTCAGCTTGCCGACGAAGAGGAAATAGGGCACGTCGGCGCCGAAGTATTTCTCGCGGATGGCGCGCAGGGCGGCGCGGTCGCGGATGGGGACGAAGTCCGGCGCGGGGGCGAGCGGCGCGTTGCGGATGCGCTCGGCGGGCACGCCGTAGGCCTTCATGATGTCGCGCTTGGCGGCCTCGGTGGTGGTGAGCACGAGGGTCGCATTCTGCGCGCTCCAGCGGTAGATGGGGATGTAGATCTCGGGCCGGGCGAAGTAGTGGTTGCGCGGGAAGTACTCGGGGTAGAGCGCGAGCGTCGCCTCGTAGCAGGTGACCACGGTCTTGGCCGGCGTGTAGCGCGGGCGGGAGAACGATGGGCAGAACAGCACGTCGTCGCGGTTCCACGGGCCCAGGCGGAGGTTTTCCCAGAAGAGCATCCGCATGGCGGGGCCGAGCCGGTGGTGGGAGATGTGCGCGGGCAGGGGAATGCGGGCGCGGTCGAGCGGCAGGTGGGAGTAGAAGCGGAACTCGTCGAAGGTGCCGCGCGTGAACTCGCTGGTCCAGCAGCGCACCGTGTTCAGCAGGTAGCGCCCGACGCCGGTGCGGTTGCCGTGGATCCGCCAGCCGTTAATCCCGAGCCGCACGCATCGCCTCCCAGGTGGCCGCGAGGCCGGATTCGAGCGTCCACGCGGGCGCCCAGCCGGTGGCCGCGCGGAGCTTGCCGCTGTCAACGCAAACGCGGGCCACGCCGCGCGCCGGTTCGTCGTCCGATTCCACCGTGCCGCCGCTCAGGCGCGCGAGCGTATCGGCGATCTCGCCCGCCGAAGCCGCGCGGCCGGAGCCGAGATTGAAGACGCCGGACGCGCCGGCGCGGGCCAGCAGCCCCACGGCGCGGGCGGCGTCGTCGACGTAGAGGAAGTCGCGCTCGGGGCGGCGGGTACGGATGCGGGCGCGGCCGGTGGCGGCGAGCTGCGCGGCGGTCTCATGGACGAGGTCGGTGCGCGGGGCGGGCCAGGGGCCGTAGAGGTTGCAGAGGCGCACGGTGGCGACAGGCGCGCCGCCCTCGAAATCGTGCGCGGCCTGCTCGCCGAGATACTGTCCGAGCAGGTAGCGGTTGCGGTAGGGCGCGACGGGCGAGGCCTCGGTGAGCGGTGCTTCCGATTCGGCGTAGAGCAGCACGGTGGACAGGCGCACGAAGGCGCGGAGCCGGCGCGGGGCCAGGCCCTCGAGCAGGCGCACGGAAGGCAGCACGTGGACCTCGAGAGACGCCTCGAGCGGCTGCGCCATCAGTTCGACGTGGCGCGAGGTGCCGGTGCAGCAGAGGACGCGGTCGAAGTCGATGCCGTCGAGCGGCGAGAGGTCGCGGAGGTCGGCGACGGGGATGTGCCGGTTGGGCGCGGCGGGCGCGGAGCGGCCGGCCGAGAGCATGGCCGGAAAGGCCCGCAGGACGGCGCTGCCGAGAAAGCCGCTGCCTCCGAAGAGGACGGCCCCTTCGCCGCGCCAGCCTTCGGCGGTCACGGGCAGATCACCTCACCCTGCCAGCCGCGGGCGCGCAGCTTCGGCACGGTCTCGTCGTAGTAGTTCCAGGCGAAGAGCACGGCGGCGTCGGCCGGGCGCGGGTCGGTGAACATCTTCTCTTCGTCGACGATGGGGATGTGCGCGCCGGGCAGGTAGCGGCCGACGCGGAGCGGGTTGATCTCGGTGATGTAGTCGAGCGTTTCCGGGCCCAGGCGGCAGTAGTTGCAGACGGTGGCGGCCTTGGCGGGAGCGCCGATGCCGATCACTTTTTTGCCTTCGCGGACGAGGGTGAAGACCTTGTCCTGCAGGTCGCGGCGGCGGCGCTCGATGGACCGCGCCCACTCCATGTTCGTCTCCTGCGTGTAGAGGCGGGCCTTCTCCTCGGCGGCGGCGACCTCGGCCACGCGCGGGTGGATGGGGCGCGTGCCGGCGAAGCAGGCGAAGACGCGGAAGGATCCGCCGTGGATCTCGCTGCGGCGCACGTCGAAGATCTCCATGTCGTACTTCGCGAAGAGCCGCGCCAGCGGCCGCAGCGCGTAGTAGCGCAGGTGCTGGTGAAACATGTTGTCATAGTGCCCGGTGAGCACCATGTCGAGCCAGTACTGGTTTTCGCTGACGAAGACGCCGTTGGGCTTCAGCAGGCGCTTGATGCCGCGCATGACGCTGTCGATCGCGGCGATGTGGGCGAAGACGCCGGCGGCGCTGATGGCGTCGGCGGGCCCGTGCTCCTTGCGCAGCAGTTCGGCGGTCTCTTCGTTGAAGAAGGCGTGGATGGTGGGGATGCCGGCGGAGTTGGCGATAGAGACGGGGATGGCCGAGGGGTCGGCGCCGAGGATTTTCACGCCGTAGGGCTTGTAGGCCTTGAGCAGCGTGCCGTCGTTGGAGCCGATGTCGACGGCGAACGAACCGGGGCCGAGCTTGCTGAGCTCGACGAGTTCGGCGGGGATGGTCTGCAGGTGTTTCGTCGCGGTCTGCGTGGTGCCGCTGACGAAGGGGAAGTTCTTGTAGACGACGGCGGGGTTGACGATGTAGCCGAGCTGGGTGAGACCGCAATCGACGCAGTGGAAGAGCTGCATCGGGTAGAAGGTCTCGGGCTTGCGGAGGTCGGCGCGGGAGAGGATGAGGTCGCCGACGGGTTGCGCGCCGAGGTCGAGGCCGGGGTATGTTTTGCCGCCGCAGATTTTGCATTTCACCGCGGGCACGCGGTCGCCCTTGGTCCGCCGCGCGGAGAGGCCTTTGCTGGCGCGCGGCAGGTTCAACTCAGTATTCATGCTTGTTTCCGAAAGAATCGATGGAAGGTGTCGAGGATGTGATCGACCTCGCCGTCCGTCATCCCTGCGTGGCAGCCGATGTAGAAGGCGCGGCGGTTGAGCGCGGCGGCAACGGGGTACTGCGGCTCGAGGTCGCCGAACAGCTGTTGATAGACCGGCTGGTTGAGTAGCGGGAGCAGATAGCGGGTTTCGATCTGGTGGTCTTCGAGGAACTGGATGAGCGCGGCGCGGTCGACGCCGGGGGCGCGGAGGACGAGCGGGAAGAACATCCAGGCGTGGTCGGCGCCATCGCGGCCGGTGGGGAGTTGGAGGCTGTCCTCGAGATCGCGGAGGCCGTGGCACAGGCGTTCGGCGATCTCGCGGCGGCGGGCCCAGTCTTCCTGGTGCGATTCCAGTTGCGCCAGGCCGAGGGCGGCCTCCATTTCCGTGCAGCGGTAGCTGTAGCCGGGGCGGACGAAGCGGAAGCGGCGGTCGGCGATTTCAAACAGCGCCTGGCCCTCGCGGCCGGCGTCGTCGTCGATGCGGGTGTAGATCGAATCGCGCCCGTGGTTCATGAGGCTCTTGAGCATCACGATCAGTTCGGCGTCGTCGGTGACGCAGAGGCCGCCGACGCCAGTGGTGATGATGTGGGCGACGTAGGTGGAAAAGCAGCCGATGTCGCTCATGGAGCCGACCGGGCGGCCTTTGTAGCGGGCGAACATGGACTCGGCGGAGTCCTCGACGATGCGGAGGTCGTGGCGGCGGGCGATATCGAGCACGGGGTCCATGTCGCAGGGCAGGCCGGCGATGTGGACGGGCATGATGGCGCGGGTGCGGGGGGTGATGTGGCGCTCGATCTGGGCGGGGTCGATGCAGAACTTGTCGGGTTCGACGTCGACGAAGACGGGCGTGAGGCCGTTGTAGAGAACGACGTTGGAGGTGGCGACGAAGGTGAGGGCGGGGACGAGGACCTCGTCCCCGTCGCTCCAGCCGCCGCGTTCCTTGAGCGCGGCGAGGGCGATCTGCAGGGCGCTGGTGCCGCTGTTGGTGAACAGGCCGAAGCGGCGGTCGTGGAGACGCGCGATCTCGCGTTCGAAACGGTCGATCATCGGTCCCGCGCTCAGCCGGTTGCTGTCGAGAACCTCCATCACCAACTGCTTCGCCCGGTCGGAAATGCGGCAACTTCCGATGCCGATCTGGGGGCGCGTCGCTACCACCTCACTCATGTCAAACATTCACTGTAGCATTCCGGCCGCGCAGGCTTCCCGCGATCTCGCCGGCGGCCATGACGAGGGAAATCACGACGACTCCCGGCAGCGTGGCGGGGCGTCGCCACCACGGCGTGCGGACGAGGACAAGCAGGGGCAGCGCGAGGCGCAGCGGGGCCGCCCAGCGCGGGACGCGGCGGGCGCCCCAATCGCGCGAGAAGCGGTAGCGTTCGCGGAGGTAGGCGGGGAAGGCCGGGGCGCGGACGAGGCGGACGTCCATGCGCGGGTCGAGGCGGCCGGGGCCCGGATCGAACGGGTCCGGCGGGCCGGCGGCCGCGTCGACGGCGATATTGCCGGCGGCCAGGCGCGGCTTCCAGCCGTATTCGACGACATAGTAGACCCACTGCGCCCAGCCGTGGTTTTCGCCCGGCAGGACGCGCCCGCCGACCGTGCCGGGGGATTCAAACGCTGCCTCGTCCCAGCGCGGGCCGGGCTCGTAGCGTTCGTCGAGATAGGCGCGCCGGGCGCCGCGTTCGATCACGCGCATCCGCGCCTCCGGCAGGCCCGCAGAGTGAAAACGAGCATCGCGGTTTCGGTGCCGAGCGTGGCGACGGCGCAGCCCCAGGCGCCGTAGGCGGGTGCGAGAACGGCGTCGAGCGCGGCGTTGACGGCGACGGCGAGGGTGACGTTGACGAGGTCGTCGCGCTGGCCGCCGAAGGCGAGCAGCGCCTGGCGGAAG
>CAYMTH010000237.1:0-7682 GCA_964393235.1 uncultured Solibacteraceae bacterium
CATGCTTTCCGGGATTACCAATCCGATTGCACTTCAGGAAACGACCGGAGTTCCGCCGGAACCGCTTCAAACGACAGTTCCGGGATACTGGCGCGAGCTCTGGAACTACCGGGATCTGCTGATTCTGTGGACGTTGCGAGAGGTACGCATCCGCTACAAGCAGTCTTTTCTCGGGGCGGCATGGGCCGTTCTACAGCCGCTCGTTCTCATGCTCGTTTTCACGATGGTGTTTTCCGTCCTCACCCGGGTGCCAACCGGCGATGTCCCTTATCCGCTCTTTTGCTACACCGCATTGCTTCCGTGGACGTTCCTGGCCGGTGCGGTCAGCTTCGCGGCTTCCAGCCTGATCAATAACGTAAGCCTCGTGTCCAAAGTCTATTTTCCGCGCGAAATTCTCCCGATCGCGACGGTTGGAGCCGCGTTCGTTGATTTTCTGGTTGCGACAGGAGTCTTTGTACTCATGCTCTTCCACTACGGCACTCCGGTGAGTCTGGCTCTGTTGTGGGTTCCAGTCCTACTGGCCATCCAGATTGCGCTCACGCTCGGCGTTGTGCTTTTCATCGCCGCGCTGAGCGTCCGGTTCCGGGACGTCCGGTTCGTTGTCCCGCTGGGCCTGCAAATCTGGATGTTCGCGAGTCCCATCATCTATCCGAACACTCTCGTCCCTCCGCGTCTGCGCCCCTTTTTCGATTTGAATCCGATGGCGGGAATCATTACCGGCTATCGTTCGGCCATTATCCAAGCCGCCGCCCCCGAACCTGGGCCCCTGTTTGCCGCTCTCGCCATTTCCCTCGGCCTTCTCGTCCTCGGATATCTCTACTTCAAACGGGCGGAGACCTCCTTCGCCGACATCATCTGACCACAATGCTTCCCGCGCTCGAATTCCGGAATGTGTCCAAACTCTACCGCCTGGGGGAAACGGGTACGAGTCTGCGCGAGGCCCTGGCGAACTCGGCGCGCCGCATATTTACATCCAGACCGGTCGCACCGCCCCAGGAACTGTGGGCAGTCAAGGATCTCTCCTTTCATGTCGATGCCGGCCAGTCGCTGGGTGTCATCGGGCCGAACGGCGCGGGGAAAACCACGATTCTCAAACTGTTGTCGCGGATCAGTGAACCCACCGCCGGCGTGGCCCGCGCTCACGGTCGCGTTTCGTCTCTGATCGAACTCGGCGCGGGATTCCATCCGGATCTCAGTGGTCGTGACAACATCTTTCTGAACGGCACGATCCTCGGCATGTCGCGCCGGCAGATCGAACGCCACTTCGACGAAATCGTTGACTTTTCCGGGCTGGAGCGGTTCCTGGACACGCCCGTAAAGCGATACTCCAGTGGCATGTACGCGCGCCTGGGATTTTCTGTCGCCGCGTTTACGGGCGCTGCCGTCCTGTTGGTGGACGAAGTTCTGGCCGTCGGCGATCTGAATTTCCAGGCGAAATGCATCGAACGCATGCGCGAATTGGTTCGATGTGGAACGAGTGTGGTCTTCATCTCCCATTCGCTCTACTACGTCGGCTGCTTCTGTACGCAAGCGATGTTGATGCACCAAGGCCGGTCCCTCGCCTTTGGCGCGCCCGCGAACGTGATCGCGGACTACCAGAAGCTTCTTCGGGACCTTTCGCATGCCGAAGAATCCCGTCGCTCCACTCACGAGTTCATCGCCGGACCCCGCGCGGCGCGGATTGTCGAAGTCCGTGTTCTCGGCGCCGACGGCAATCCCAAAGAGATCTTCGAGCCTGGCGAGACGCTGATCCTGTCTATCCGCAGCCTTGCCTCCCAGCGCATCGTCAGCCCGGTGGTCCGTTTCTCGATCTTTTCCTCGGAAGGCGTGCGCTGCTTCAGCAGTCACAACCGGCTCGCGCGGGTTGACTTCCCCGATGTCGATGGCAGTTTTTGCGTTCAGGTCGTACTCTCCGATCTGCGCCTGATGCCCGACGCGTACTCCATCAGCGTTGCGCTTTTGGAAAGCACCGCGCTCGGCCCGTATGACTGGAACGAATTCTGCGCCGGGTTCCGTGTGCACGATCCGGAGTCGAATGACTCCTATGAGGGTGGAATCGTGTACCTCCCTCACGCCTGGAGTTTCCAGGCATCTCCGGGCATCTCGCCACCTCTCGGTTAATCCAAATGGCCGGTCGTCCTCAATTCAGCGTGATCACAGCGGTTCTCAACGGGGAGCGCACCATCCGGCGAACGCTCGCCAGCGTGGCCGCCCAGCCCGGTGCCACGTGGGAGCATCTGATCGTCGATAATGGATCGACGGATCGTACCGCAGCCGTGATCGCCGAGGCGTCGGATGCTCGGGTTCGTTATCACCGGCTCGAGTTGCGAAACCGCTCAATGGCCCGGAACTTGGGGATCGAACTGGCCCGCGGCGAGTATCTTCTGTTTCTCGACGCCGACGACTGGCTTCTGGACGGCGCGCTTGCCTGCCACCGGCATGTGCTGGACCCGGATCGGGCCTGTGGCATCAGCATCACCGACGGCTGGTTCTGCAGTGACGACGGGGATCGAATCGTCCGATTCTCGGACCGTCGTCCGCTCCGTCACGCCGAGGCTCCCTTCGAATCTCTCGTCGAAAGCTCCGGCGCGATCGGCGCTCCGGCCTGCGCGGCGGTGCGTGCGGAAGCTGTCCGCGCGGCCGGAGTAAGGTTTTCCGAAGATCTCTACATCGGCGAAGACTGGCTATTCTTCGTCTCGCTCTCGGCGACGACCACGACGAGGTACTCGGATGACACGACCTGTATGTATCGCTGGTACGAGGCAAACACGACGCTCGGCAGCGCAGCGGGCGAGCGGCAAAGCCAGCTCGCGGAGGTTCGCCGTCGAATATCCTCGGCGCCCTGGTTCACGGCGCTGCCGGCCGATTTGCGCCGCCGCTTCTTTTACGAGTATCTCTTCACAGACCTCTCGGATAATCCGGAAGGACATTGCGAAGTGTTCCGCTCTCGCGGCTTCTCCACCCTGCCGCGACGCGATCGGGCCGCGCTCCGCCGCTTCGCCGGCGCCGATGCTCTCCGCCGCGGCGAACCCGCCTCGCTCTCGCGCCGCCTCCTTCTCGCCTCGCTGCGGGAGTTGCCGTTTGCGTGGAAGTCCTGGGCGTTGTTCGCGCTCTCGTTTGCACCACCCTTGGCGAGGTCGCTGGTCCGCGGTCGTGCAGCGTTCCGGCGATCCGGCGCGGACGCTGTCCTCCCCGGCGCCGGTCCGCAGTTTACCGTCAGAAGGGCCGAAGTATGAGGATTCTCTTCCTCTCCCGGTGGTTCCCCTTTCCCGCGAACAACGGGTCGAAGCTTCGCATTAAGAATCTTCTGCGAACACTGACGTCCCGCCATCGTGTCACCCTCTACTCGTTCCGGAATCCGGATGAGTGTGAGAGCGCGGCCCGCGAACTCCCGTTCGAGTCTGTCCGGACCGTCATTTGGCGGCCCTTTGCGCCCGCCAGTCCGCGGGCCCTGCTTGGGTTCCTGCGTCCGGATCCGCGCTCGTTCCAATCTACGCACTCCGACGAAATGGCGTCACTGATCCGCCGGGTCGCCGCGTCCGGACAAACGGACCTGATCATCGCATCCGAAATTCAAATGGCTGCTTACCAGGACTGCTTCGGCGAAGTTCCCGCCATTTGGGAAGAGGTCGAAACCGGCGTCTATCTCCAGCGGGTGGAACAGGCTCGCACCTGGGCCGCGCAACTGCGTCACCACCTCACCTGGCAAAAGCACCGCCGTTTCGTGCGCAAACTCGCGCGCCGCTTCGCTCGCTGCACCGTTGTCTCGGAGCCGGAGCGCGAAATCCTCAAGGCGATTGTTCCGGTGTGCCCCCCGGTCGACGTGGTACCCAATGCCTTGCCGCTCTCCCGGTACGAAGGGTTCCGGAGTCACGCGGACCCGGCGACGCTCGTCTTCGCCGGCGCACTTTCTTTCCAGCCGAATTGGGAAGGCGTTTCCTGGCTGCTCGAGCAGGTGCTCCCCTTGATTCACGACGATTTTGCGGAGGCCCGGCTGACCATTCTGGGAGACCGTTGCGGACATGTCCTGCCCGACATGCGAAATGTCTTTGCCGTCGGAGAGGTCGCCGACGTTCGCCCGATAGTTGCGAATGCCAACATCAGTGTCGTCCCTATTCTGACTGGCGTTGGCACCCGCCTGAAGATTCTGGAGTCGATGGCGCTCGGTACACCCGTTGTGACAACGTCGAAAGGCTGTGAGGGCCTTGCCGTCGAGCACGGGAAGGAGCTTCTCATCGGTGATACGCCGGAGGAGTTCGCGGCCGCAGTCATCTCGCTCCTCCGTGATCCTGCCCAGCGGCGGCGGCTTGCCGCCGCTGCTTATTCCTGTGTCGCCGCCAATTACGACTGGAACCAGCTGCAGAACCGGTTCCTGAACCTCGTTGAACTGGCGGCCCGCTCCGGCTGCGCGCCGTCTCAGCCGGTCGCGACACCCGTCCAGGCCGGATGAAGGCCGGCCATCCCATGCAAAAGCTCCTATCGCTCTCGATTTTCCTGGCACTCGGCCTTCCGGCGCAGATCGTCGATCCCCGCTGGAGTCAACTCGTCCGGCTGTCGGATCCTGCCGCGAATGTCGTCGATCGCGATCTTGTGATGGACCGCTTCGGCCACTCCTTTTCGTTCTGGATCGAGCATGCCAGCGGGGAGAGCAAATACTCACTGCGACACGCCCGCTTCGATGGGGAGTCCTGGAGTCCCGCGGTGACTCTCGAGCAGGTCCCCAATACCTGGGCCGGCTATATGACTTCCGTCGATGCCACCATCGACTCCCGGGGCCGGATTCACCTGATTTGGGGTGGAAACTGGGGACCGTTGCACCATCGCAGCGCGGACCTCCGGTTTACGCTTGATCCTGCTTACTGGTCCCCGGACAAAGTCTCTGATATCCGGTCGCATGTCAAACGAATCTTCGTTGACGATACGGGCGCGTTTCACCTCGTCCACATTCCCTTTTTCGGAGTGGAGCCCCGCGGAGTCTTCTATCAGCGTTCGAATGATCAGGGGGAGACCTGGAGTGTCCCGGTGAACATTCATCCTGACCTCCCGAGCACCCATACCGCCCAAACCCTCGACGTTCGCTTCGGCAGCCGTGGAGTGTTTCACGCCGCATGGGTTGATGTCGACACCCGGACGTTCCTGCCGGGTGCGGTCCGGTATGCGCGCAGCAACGATTCCGGGTCAACTTGGTCGAAGCCGGCACTCTTTGACGAACCGACGGCCGCGATTCCGGAACTCATCCGCCATACGACGCCGGTTCTCGCCGTCAATGGCGCAACGGTCGTCCTCGTATGGGGCGGCGGCGGAGTCATCAACGTTGGCCGGCGCTACCGCTACTCCACTGACGACGGGGCCACTTGGTCCTCCATGCAGCAGTTGTTTGGGGATCTGCACGGCCAGGCCGGCACAGACGCTATGGAGTTCGACAGGAATGGCCGCCTCTATTTTCAGTCCCAGATCCGGTGGCCGATGGGGATCTATCTGGCCTCCTGGCAGAGCGGCGTTTGGACGAGCCCGGCGATATGGTACAAGATCGCGGATAGCGATAAGGACATCATCGGCGAACGCGTCCACGCCCAATTCATTCGGCTGACGATCAACAACGACGATCAGTTCGTGTCGACGTTCGAGTCCTGCGGCGCGGGTTGCCAGGACACCTCGTCGCTGCCCAACGCCTCCGTACTCTTCGCCACGAACACGACTGCCCCCAAGCGAGAACTGCCGCCTCTGGCCGTCGTGTCCGCGGCGAGTTTCCAGGCCTCTGTGCCGCTTGCGCCCGAATCCATCGCAGCCGGATTCGGTCAGAGACTGATCGGTGCGACGGCGACCGCGCCTGGGCTGCCAGTACTCGATCTCGGCGGGATCTCAGTCGAGGTTGTCGATAGCGCAGGAATGCCGCGGCCCGCCCCACTTTTTCTGGTGGCGCCCGGCCAGGTCAATTTCATCGTTCCGAAGGGCGCCGCCGCCGGACCCGCCCGTGTTCGCGTACGCGGTGGATCGGGATTCGTCGCCTCGGGATCCTTCACCATTGAACGGGTTGCGCCGGCCATCTTTACGGCGAACGCGCGGGGGACCGGCGTCGCCGCGGGCTTCGCCGTGCGGCTCCAGCCGGATGGCTCGCAGGCGAGGGCGTTGCTGGCCGATCCCACCACAGGAGGCCCCGTCCCGGTCGATCTCGCTTCGCCCGGCAGTGTCTATCTTGAACTGTTCGGGACCGGATTCCGCGGCTTCACTTCTGAGGTGACCGCCACTGTGGATGGCCGGACCGTTCCCGTTATCGCGGCTCTCGGCCACAGCCAGTTCCCGGGCCTTGACCAGATCAACATCGGTCCACTCCCCCCCGCCGCGGGCGGCCGTGAAGTCACAATTCGTTTCGTCGTCGATGGTCGCGTGTCCAACGCGGCGACATTCCTTTTGAAGTAGTTGAAGTAGATGAATCCGCTCAACGCACTGTCGGATCAGGTCACTGACGGCGGCGGGCTCCGCCGCCTTGATGCCATCGCCATTCCGGTCACGCTCACCGCGCTCTGTCTGAACCTTCCGGCTTCGACGTTTGAGGATCTGCTCGCCCGGGCCCTCGGACTCTCGCTAGCTGCGCTTCTCGGTCTTGTATTCCTCCAGCGCCCACATTACGGCTTCTATCTCCTCTCCGTGATCGGAGCGCTTATCCCGCTCAGCGTGGAACGCCGTTTCCCTGAAGGGGTGAGCCCAACGCTCCTGGTCGCCGCGCTCACCATCGTCGGCTGGCTATCCTTCGTCGTCTCCCGCCCGGCCGGCAGTCGTTGCTATATGTCGCCCCCGGCCCGCCCGGCGATTCTCCTGATGCTTGGCGCCCTGGTTTCCCTGGCATTTGGTCAATACCCCTGGTTTCCCGTGCCCGCTGCTCCGTTGCGCGCGCAGTTGGGGGCCTTGGGACTGTTTCTGTTTTCCGGTGGGGCCTTCCTGGCCGCGCAGGACCTCCTCCGCCTGCGCCGGTCTCTCCGCCACCTCACCCGGATCTTTCTGCTCGCCGCGGCGGCCCGTCTACTGCTGCTTCTACCCCCGTTGCAGGAAATGCTTCCACTCGATGCCCTCGCCTCCGGGACGATAGGCAGCGTCTTCTGGGTCTGGCTCGTCTCTGTCGCCCTGTCCCAGGCGCTGCAGAACAGTGAGCTCAGCGCCGGATGGCGGCTGATGCTGCTTCTCCTTCTCGCTGGGGTCGCATACTTCACATTCTTCGAGTGGCGCGAATGGGCTTCCGGCTGGCTGCCCGCTGCTGTCGCTGCCATCACGGTACTCGCCCTCGCCCGCCCTCGCCTCACTCTCATGCTCGCCACGGTGATGATCCCGTTCGGTGTCTGGAGCTTCGATTCCATGTGGAGTGCCGTGTGGAGCGGAGAACAGGCTTACAGCTATGTGACCCGCGTTGAGGCCTTGCGTACGCTCGCGAATCTCGGTGCTGCCAGCCCGCTCTTCGGCCTCGGACCGGCCAACTACTATCACTACACGCCCGTCTTCCCGCTTCTTGGCTGGTACGTGCACTTCAGTTCTCACAACAATTACGTCGACATCTTCCTGCAGACCGGCGCGCTCGGCCTGTTCGCCTTTCTCTGGTTTGCGGCGTCGATGGGGCGCGTCACGCTCGCCCTCCAAAAGAGGCTGACCGACGGATTCGATCGCGCCTACATGTTGGGCGCCGCTGGCGG
>CAYMTH010000238.1:0-7673 GCA_964393235.1 uncultured Solibacteraceae bacterium
GAGACGACCAACGGCATCTCGGGCCTCTGGCTGTGCCACCTGATCGACCTTGCGGCCTGGTACCTGAACGACCCTTACCCGCGCGCGGCGATGACGATGGGCGGCGTGTACGTCTACAAGGACGGCCGGCAGACCTCCGACGTGTACCAGACCATGATCGAGTACACCGACTGCCTGGTGACGTTCGCGATGTCACTAACCAATCCGGACGGCGGGCGGAACCTGTGGTTCGGGACCAAGGGGACGCTCGACGCCGAAGGACAGAAGGCGCGGATCGGCCGCGAAACCGTGCCGGTCGAGCGGGCCGCGGACGTCGAATCGCACATGGCCAACTTCCTGCGCTGCGTGCGGTCGCGGGGGACGCCGCGGGCGAGCGTCGAGGCGGGGTTCTCCCACGCCGTGGCAGGGTGCATGGCCGCGACGTCGCTTGAAACCGGACGGCGCGTGCGGTACGACGCGGCGCGCATGGAGCTCGCGTGAGGCGTCGGACGTTTCTCGCCGGAAGCGCGGCGGCCCTGGCGGCGCCCGCGCCGTCGGTGCGGAAGGTCGAGGTGTTTCCGGTCATCTATCCGGTCACCGGGTACTTCAAGTTCTTCCCGAAGCCGGAGCGGCCCTGCGTCTTCGTGAAGGTGACCTGCGAGGACGGCACCTGCGGCTGGGGCGAGTCCGTGCCGACGCACACGTGGAGCTACGAGACGCCGGAGAGCGTGGCGACGGCCATTCGCGGCTACCTGGGGCCGGCGCTTGTGGGCCGCAACCCGCTCGACTTCGCGGGCGCGCACGGTGCGATGAACCGGGCCATCGCGGCATCCTTCTCGACCGGGATGCCGATCGCGAAAGCGGGCCTCGACCTGGCGCTGCACGACATCGCGGGTAAGCTGGCCGGAAAGAACTTGGCGGAGCTGTGGGGCCGCACGGCGGGCGAGCGCGTGACGCTGAGCTGGACGGTGAACGTGAAGTCGATCGGCGAGGCGGAGACACTAATGGCGGACGGCCGGCGGCTCGGTTACCGGCACTTCAATATCAAGGTCGCCCCGGACCCGGCGTTCGATGTGGAACTGGCGAAGACCGTGAAGCGCTTCGCGCCCGAAGGGTTTCTGTGGGCCGACGCCAACGGCGGCTACGACGAGGAGACGGCGCTGCGCGCGGCGCCGCGGCTGCGGGAGGCGGGCGTGGCGGTGCTCGAACAGCCCGTGCCGCCGAACCGTCTGCGCGCGCTGGCCGCGTTGAAGAAGCAGGGCGCGTTGCCGGTGATTCTCGACGAAGGCGTCGTGTCGGTGGTGGACCTCGAGGAGTTCGACCGGCTGGGGCTGCTCGACGGCGTCGCGATGAAGCCGGCGCGGACGGCTGGGCTGTGGGACGCCGAGCGCCAGGTGGCGTATCTCGAGCGCCGGAAGCTATGGTTTCTGGGCAGCGGGCTGACGGATCCGGACGTGTCGCTGGCGGCGTCGCTGATTCTGTATGGCGCCTACGGTTTGCGCTACCCCGCGGCGTTGAACGGGCTGCAGTTCCTGGCGGGCTCGTTTCTGCGCAAGCCGTTCGCGCTGGTCGACGGCGGGCTGCGCGCGCCGGCGGGGCCAGGGCTGGGCGTCGAGGTGGACGAGGAAAAAGTGAGGAGGGCGGCGTATGTGGTTTAGCCTGCTGCTGGCGGCGGGGTTGGGCTGGGTGGACCTGGGCGACGGGCGGTTCGCGCTGCGAGCCGATGGCAAGGACGTCGCGGTCTACAATAGCGCCCCGCTGCTGCCGCCGGGTGTGCCGGAGGACCGCCGGCGCTGTTGCTACCTCTTCCCGGTCTATACGCCCGCCGGCGTGGCGATGCTCGACGATTTTCCGAAGGACCACTACCATCACCGCGGCGTGTTCTGGGGCTGGCCGGTGGTGGAGACCGCGGCCGGGAAGTTCGATATCTGGATGATGCAGGGGATCGCGCACCGGACGGTGGGGAAGGTAAGTACGCGGGGGGCGGTGCTGGAAGTCGAGAACGGATGGTTCGCGGGCGAGCGGCGCATCGTGACGGAGCGCGTGAAAATCATCGGGCAGGGGCCGGGGCGCTTCCGCGTCGAATTCGCGCTGACCGCGGTTGACGGGCCGGTGACGCTGCGCGGGTCGACCGACAAGGGGAAGAGTTACGGCGGGTTCAGCGCGCGGTTCGGGCCGCGCGAGGGCACGCGCATCGCGTCGAGCGATGGGCCGGTGACGCGCGACGAGGATCTGGTGAAGCACGCCTGGGCGGAGATGACCGGCGTCTATGCCGGCCGCGAGGCGACGCTGCGCATCACGCCCGACGAGCCCACGCAGTGGTGCTTGCGGAAGTACGGGTTCGTGGGCGCGTCGCTGCCCGGGCGCGAGGGCGGAGAGGCGCTGGGCCTGACGCTCGCGCCGGGGCGGACGGTGCGGATGGGATTTACGGTTGCGGCGCGCGACGGCTCCAGTGGCCGTTAGCGAAGTCGGCTTCGGCGTCCTTCCACGGGCCGAACTTGCAGCACATCTGGCCGCCGTCGACCAACAACGTCGCGCCGGTGATATAGCTGGCCCAGTCCGAAGCCAGGAAGATGGCGGCCTTGGCGACCTCGTCGGGTTCGCCGCCCCGGCCCATCGGGATGGCGCGGAAGTAGTCCTTGATCACGGCCGGTGTGTCGAAGGCGGCCTGCGTCAGGCGGGTGCGGATCAGCCCCGGATTAATGGCGTTGACGCGGATGCCGTACGGCCCGAGTTCGTTCGCGGCCGTGTGCAGCAGGCCGAGCACGCCGGCCTTGGTCGCGTTGTAGGCGATCAGGTTCTCTTCGCCGTCATAGGAGTTCGTCGAAGCCGTGAGCACGATGGCGCCGCCGTGGCCGGCCTGCTTCATGCGGTTGGCGCCCTCCTGCAGCGTCTCGAAAGCCGCGGTCAGGTTGAGTGAAATCGTCTTGTCCCAGACCTCGCGCGTGGTCTCCTCGAGCGGCTTGACGATCCCGGTGCCGGCGTTGATGAACAGCGCGGCCGGCGGCCCGGAGACGTCGAAGGCGGCATTGAGGCTCGCGCGGTTAGTGACGTCGCAGGGAACGTGGCGGGCAGGGAAGTCCATGTCCTCGTCGGCGTCGATATCGAAGATGAAGACGTTGGCGCCGCAGGCGGCCAGGCGGCGGGCCATGGCGCGGCCGATCCCGTGGGTGCCGCCGGTGACGACGGCCGTTTTGCCGGAGAGTGAGAGTTCCATCGCTCCCAGGATATACACTAATCGTCCATGGAATTCTCACGGCGTGGATTTCTCGGCACCGGGGCCGCCGCCGCGGCGCAGACGGCGTCGGGCGCGCCCCCGAACATCGTCTTTCTGATCTCCGACGACCACACCGCCGCCGACCTCGGCTGCTACGGCAACACGCACGTGCGGACCCCGAATCTGGACCGTCTGGCCCGCGAAGGCGTGCGCTTCGCCAACTGTTTCGTCGCCTCGCCGCAATGCTCCCCGAACCGCTCGGCGATCCTCACCGGGTGCGCCCCGCACACCACGTCGACCTCCCGCCTCCACACGCCCATGCCGCCCTGGGAGCCGACCTTCCTCGAAGCCCTCAAAGAGCGCGGCTACTTCACCGGCGCCTTCCGCAAGGTGCACCAGGGCAACCCGTTCAACCAGCGCTTCGACTTCTACGAGGCCGGCAAGGCGGCGCCCTTCTCGGCCTTCTTCGATCGCGTCCCGAAGGGCAAGCCCTTCTTCCTGCACGTCGGCTTCACCGATCCGCACCGCCCCTACCGCCCGGGCGCCGTCACCCCGCCGCACGACCCCGCCAAGGTCCGCCTCCCGCGCTTCCTGCCCGATTCCCCGGCGATCCGCGAGGACCTCGTGATGTATCACGACTTCATCGCGCGCATGGACGCCGAGTGCGGCGAGGTCCTGCGATTGCTCGAAGAGCGCGGCCTGTCCGGCAACACCGTGGTCGTCTTCACCGGCGACAACGGGATGCCGTTCCCCGGCGCCAAGGGGACCTGCTACGACCCGGGCATTCATGTGCCCCTGCTGGTGAAGTGGCCCGGCGTGACGGCCGCCGGCGCCGTGCGGGACGAACTGATCTCGCACGTTGACCTCGCGCCGACCTGGGTCGAAATGGCCGGCGGCACGCCCGCGCCGAAGATCCAGGGCCGCTCCTTCGCCGCGTTGCTGCGCGGCGGGGCCTACCGCAAGCGCGAGGCCGTGTTCAGCGAGCGGAACTGGCACGACAACTTCGACCCCATCCGCAGCGTCCGCACCGACCGCTACAAACTGATCTTCAACGCCGCGCCCCACTTCCCCTACCGCCCGGCCTGGGACCTCGAGGGCAGCCCGACCTGGAAGTCCTACCAGGACCTCGGCCGCGCCGGCAAACTCGCGCCCCACCACCTGCGCCTGCTCCAACCGGCGCGGCCGGTGGTCGAGATGTACGACCTCAAGTCCGACCCCGACGAGTTCAATAACGTCGTCGACGACCCGGCCCACGCCGCCGCCCGCGCCGATTTGTTGAAACGCCTGAGCGAGTGGATGCACCAAACATATGACTTCCTGCCCCCGGCATTTGCCGGTCCGGGAGAGCCCAAAGGACGCGGATGGCCGGTTTCTCTCTGACGGCCAAGTTTCGCCGTTTCTTCGCTTTATAGGGCTTTTCCCTTGACAGGGGTGTGCTCACCCTGCTACTGTGGTGCTTCCGCCGCACAGATGTGGCGGAGTGCAACACCGAACCGACCTCCCCCGGTCTGAGCGGATTCAGGCGTAACGGTTCCTGAAGTTGTCGGTCACCAATCCTACTGCAGAGAGAGCCGATGAATCAGCCATATTTTGTACTTGTCCTGGCGCACTCCGTACATGGCCGCTTACGCCGCCTGCACGTGTCGCACGCGATTTTGTACTCGGTTCTGGCGTTGGCTGTGGTGGGTGGATTTACGGTGGTGGGCTTCCTGACAAGCTATGCGCGCATGGCGTGGAAGGTAGCCAACTACAATCATCTGCGCGATGAGGTTTCCACGCTCCAGCAGAAGTATCAGGCTTTGGCGCGGACCAACGAGCAGACGAAGGAACAGCTGGCGACGCTGCAGATGCTGGCCTCGGAAGTGACGACGGCCTACGGGATCAAGGAACGGCTGGAAGGCCCGGCGACGATCGCGGGCGAAAGCCGGCTGGTGCCGACCTATCAGCAGAGCCTGGAACGGTTCGACCTGCTGCGCACCGCGCGGCTCTATTCCACCGGCACCCGCCGCATCAACCGCACCTGGCAGATGAACGTGGTGCCGAGCCTCTGGCCGGCCTCCGGCCGCCTGCTCTCGCGCTTCGGCGCCCGTTCGGACCCGTTCACCGGCGGCAGTTCGTTCCACGCCGGCGTGGACATCTCGGCCATGACCGGGACGCCCATCCGGGCGACGGCGGACGGCATCGTGCGCGCGGCGGAATGGTCGGGCGCCTACGGCAAGCTGGTGATCATCGATCACGGCGGCGGGCTGGAGACGTATTACGCCCATCTCAACGCGTTTGACGTGATCCCGGGCCAGGAAGTGCGCCGGTCGCAGGTCATCGGGCGTTCGGGCGGCACGGGCCGTGCGACGTCGCCCCATCTACACTACGAAGTCCGGCAGGGCGGCGCGCCTGTGAATCCGTACAAGTATCTGGCGCGTTCGCTGACTTTGGCCGGCGGTCCCGTGCAAAAAGACCTCCCGTTCTAATACAATGCTTGGGACCGCTCCGGTCCCAAACGAGGGGCTCATGAGCGGAGTCAGGATAAGCACATGTCCCCTTCCCGTATTCGCATTTTTGGCGCCGTGGCCGGCGCCCTCCTGTTGATGGCGGCGGCGAGCCGCACGCACACGCCCGCGGTCATGACGACGGCGGCGAACGCGTTCTTGAGTTCGCTGACGGCCGAGCAGAAGGCGAAGGCCGTCTTCTCGTTCAATGACGAGGAACGCCTGAACTGGCATTTCATTCCGCGCGAGCGGAAGGGTTTGAGCTACCGGCTCATGACCGGCGAGCAGCGTCCGCTCGCGATGGCGCTGTTGAGCGCCAGCCTGAGCCAGCAGGGCTACATCAAGGCCACCTCGATCATGAGCCTCGAAGAGATCCTAAAAATCCAGGAAAACAACACGCCCCCGGGCCGCCGCGATCCGGAAAACTACTTCTTCTCGATCTTCGGCACGCCGTCGGAAACGGGCACCTGGGGCTTCCGGTTTGAAGGCCACCACTGTGCGATGAACTTCACGATCGTCAACGGGAAGGTTGCCTCGAGCCCGATGTTCTACGGGACCAACCCCGCCGAAGTGAAGGAAGGGCCGCGGAAGGGCCTGCGCGTGTTGGGCAACGAAGAGGACCTCGGCCGTGACCTCGTCAAGGCGCTGACCGAAGAACAGCGGAAGACCGCCGTTTTCAACAACGTCGCGCTGAAGGACATCATCACGATGGCCGACCGCAAGGCGGCGCTGAACGGGCAGCCCTCCGGTCTGTCGGCGGCCAAGATGACCGCCAAACAGCGGCAGTTGCTGCAGGCGCTGCTCGAAGAGTACGCCAATAACGTCCCCGAGCAGGGCGCGGCGGCCCGCCGGGAGCAGATCAAGAAGGCCGGGACGAACCTCAACTTCGCCTGGTCCGGCGGTCTGGAGCGTGGCGAGGGCCACTACTACCGCGTCCAGGGGCCGACCTTCCTGGTCGAGTACGACAACACCCAGAACAACAACAACCACGTGCACTCGGTCTGGCGCGACTACAACGGCGATTTCGGCTTCGATCTGTTGGGAAATCACTACAAAACGAGCCATTAATCGAAGTTACAACCCGTCCGGCGAGGCGGGCGGCGGGGCCATGCTAGAGTGTGGATATGCATGAGGCCCCGTCCCCCGCACGCCGCTGGACGCGGCGGGCATTGCTGGCGGCCGGGGCGGCTCCGGCGCTGCTGGCGGTAAAAAATCAGGAAGCTCCGGGGGAAGCGAAGAAGTTCCTGGACGCGGCCACCGAGTTCGAGATCCTGCGGGTCACCGATCTCGGGCATAACGCTTGGCTGCCCCTGCCCTCGAACCGCGCGCTGACGCGCCGCGGCGAGGCCCTGCTGTTCGCCTCCGACGCCGGCGGGACGCCGCAACTCTGGCGGCACGACTTCAAGTTGAACAAACTGCGGCAGTTGACCGAGGTCGCGGCGTTGAACACGAACTCGTTTTCCTGGGTCGCTGGCGATCGCGGGTTTGTCTACGTCGATGGGCGGCGCGTGGTGCAGGCGGCCGGGTCGCGGGACCGCGTGCTGTACGAGATGCCGGAGGGCTGGGACCAGTTCCCGCGGCTGGCGCTCGGCGATGACGGCGTGACGGTGGCCGTGTCTTCCTCGAACGGGACGAAGACGCGGATCGTCGCGGCGGGCCGGGTGGCATCGACGCTCGAGGAGCGCGACGGGGATATCGGTTCCCTGTGGCTGCGCCCGCGGCGGGCCGCGGTGTCGTTTGTGGCCGGCGGGGCATTGCGCTTTCTGCCGTTCGGCGGCCGGCAGTCGGCGGTGTTGAAGACGGCGGCTGGCGAGGTCCTGTCGGCGCAGTGGACCGCCGACGGCGCGGCGCTGCTCTACCTGCTGCGGCCGTCCGGTACGGGCAAACTGCCCGAGATCCGGGAACACGTCCCCGAAAGCGGCAAGGACGAACTGGTGGCGAAGACGTCCCCGTACGTCCACTTTCAGCGCAACGGAGCCGCGACCGTGTTT
>CAYMTH010000239.1:0-4365 GCA_964393235.1 uncultured Solibacteraceae bacterium
CACGAAGCTGACCTACCGCTACCAGGGCCGCGACTTCCGCCTCACGGACACGGCCGGCAACCTGATCCGGAAGCTGGTCGTTTAGCGGGCGGCGCGGATGCGGTCGATCAGCGCCAGCATCTCGCCGGCCGCGGCGGCGTCGCCCCCGAAGCGCAGCCGGTTGTAGGCCGTGGTGAACGCGGCGACCTCCGCGGCCAGGTCCGACGGCGGCAGCTTTTCGGCGAACTCGCGCGGCGTGAACCAGGCGGGTTTGCGGATCTGCCGTTCCTCGAGCGCTTCCAGCATCTGGTGGTAGAGCAGCGTCGCGTCCGAGGCGCCGGCCGCGCCCGCGCGCAGTCGTCGGCGTTGCCGCTCTTCGCGCAGCCGCCGCCACAGCGGCGGGCCGGCCACCCACGCGAGCAGCGCCAGCGTGACCAGCGCGGCCAGCGGCACGGCGTTGGCGCGGAGCCACTGCCCCATCGCATCGCCCGTCCGCTGCAGGCCCGCGAGCGCGCCCGCCACCGAACTGGTCCGCGTGCCGAACCGCGTCCGTTCGATCTGGCTCGCCAGCCGGAACTGCCGCTCCAGGTCGTACTGCAGCACCCAGTCCTGCCAGAACAGGTCGGCGGCCTCGATGAGGTTCGTGATCCGCGCCAGCGCCGGCAGCCCGGCCTCGCGCGCCGAGGCCGGCGTCGCGTCGAAAGTGGTCCAGCCGTTGCCGGGAATGAACGCTTCCACCCACGAGTGCGCGTCGCTCGCGCGCACCGTGTACCAGCCGCTCACCGGGTTCAGCGTGCCGCCCTGAAAACCGGTGACGACGCGCGCCGGAATGCCGATCGACCGGAGCATGACGGCGAGGCTCGAGGCGAAGTACTCGCAGTGGCCCTTGCGGCGTTCGAACAGGAAATAGGCGAGCGGGTCAGCGCGCTCGCCCTCGGGCAGTTCCAGCGTGTAGCCGTAGTTGCGGCGCAGGTATTCGGTGAGCCGGCGCGCCTGCAGCGCCGGGTTGTTTTCGGTGCCCGCCTCGCGATGGGCCAACTCCATGATCCGGGTGTCGAAGCCGGCTGGCAGTTCGAGCAGCCGGCGCAGTTCGTCGCGCGTGAGCACCGGGGTGCCGTCGCCGGCGTAGGCGTCAAAGAAGCTGGTGACGCTGTAGCGCAGCACGCTCGGCAGGTCGGAGAGCGTGCGGATGCTGCCGTTCGAAAGCACGGCGATCGAGTTCACGTTGGCCTCGATGGCTTCCGGGATGCCGGCGACGAACAGCGCGTTCATGCCGGTTTCGGCCAGCTGGATGTCGTATTTGGCGCGCACGCCGGGGCGGCCGCCGTGGGTGCGGATGGGGATCGACGCGGCGCCGTAGCGGAGGCGGATCTGTTCGGCGAGGTCCCCGGCGGTGGTCCAGCGCTTGCCGTCGAAACGGGACATGGCGCTGCCGCGCCAGCGCAAATTCAGCACCTCGGCCTGGCTGGGGAAGCGGACGTACATGACGGTGCGGCTGGAGGTCTGGATTTCGCCGATCTTGCGCAGGTCCACCTCGCCGCCGAAGCCCGGCAGGTGGAACTTGCTGCTGACAAGGTTCTGCAGCGCGGCGCGCGCCGTGCGGGGCAGGATGAAGAACAGGCCGACGGTGAAGAACAGGATGCCGAACGAGGTGACGAGGCTGACGGCGACGATGCGGCGGTGGAAACCGCGCGTCCCGGCCTGGATCGCCCCGCGGGCCCCGCGCGCCCCGCGCCGGATTTCCCACCGCGCGAACGTTGCCACGCCGCAGAACAGGAAGACGGCGAGGAAGACGAAAAACAGCAGGCTCGAGGAGAGCAGCGCCGCCGCCAGCAGCTGTGTGAAGCCGATCATCATGGCGTAGAGCGCGTCGCGATCGGTGCGGAAGGTCAGCCCCTTGACGACGGTCAGGAAGCAGATGAGGCGGACGGTGGCGGCGAGAAAGTCGTTGGAAACGTAAAGGAAATCGAGCGGGTAGAAGCCGGCGTAGAGGACGACGAGCGTGTTGACCACGACCGGCGGCACGGTGACCGGGCGCTGGAAGATGAGCAGCAGCAGGCGCGCGGTGAAGCCGGCGGCCGAGAGCCCGAGCACCACGGGAACGAGTTCCCCGGTCGAGGCCAGCGCCAGAAAGCCGCTGACGAGAAGGCCCAGCAGCGCGATCTCAAAGAGCCGGTCGGCGGCCTGCGGACGTGCGGGACGGGAGCTCACGGCAGCGCCTTGACCACCCCTTCCTGAAAGTCGCCGAGCGATTGCGGCGGCACGCCTTCGGCGTCGAGTACGACGAAGAAGGCGCCGCGGTAGAACGGGCGGATGGCCGGCCCTTTGTTGATCTTCTGGATCGCTTCAAACGCCACGGTTTCGCTCGGGTAGAGAATCCAGGTGCCCGCGATGTCCTGCGGCCCTTTGTATTTGACGCGCCAGACCTTCACCGGGTTTAACGCGCGCACGCTTTCCGGGGCGGCCGCGGCCGGCTGTTCTTCCATCGATTCCCGTATCCAGCCGCCGTGGATGAGCTTCGGCGGTTCGGTGACGGCGGGCGTCTGCGGGCCGCAGGCGACGAGCGGCACGGTAAGAAAAAGGGACCGGCGGGAGATACGCATGCGCTTCCCATGGTAGAACAGGACTTGCGGCATTTATGGCAAAGTTGAAACCGTCCCTGAAGTCCTCCAAGGGGAAGGAACCCCAAAAAGTTGACCACGTGCGGGACGCCAAAGGCGCGATCCCCTGCCTTTTGTTAGTGATCGGCGGCATTTTGCTGCTGGGATGGCTGTTCTCAGCCATGTTGCAATCGGCGAAGAAATAGGAGCCTCCGATGAGAGTGGATGGAAGACAGCCGGAACAACTGCGTCCGGTGACGGTGGAACCGGAATATCTGTTGACGGCGGAAGGGTCGGTGCTGATTTCGGTCGGGCATACGCGCGTGCTGTGCGCGGCGACGATCGAGGATTCGGTGCCGTCGTTCCTGCGCGGGAGCGGGCAGGGCTGGGTGACGGCCGAGTACGCGATGCTGCCGCGGGCGACCGTGACGCGGACGTCGCGCGAAGTGAAGAAGGGCCGGGAGTCGGGCCGGACGATGGAGATCCAGCGGCTGATCGGGCGGGCGCTGCGCGGCGTGGTTGACCTGAAGGCGCTCGGCGAGCGGTCCGTGGTCCTCGATTGCGACGTGCTGCAGGCCGACGGCGGGACGCGGACGACGGCGATCACGGGCGCGTTTCTGGCGCTCGGGCTGGCGATCGGGAAGCTGGTGAAGGCGCGCGTGCTGGGTTCGAATCCGATCCGCGATTATGTCGCGGCGACGAGCGTCGGCATCTGCGAGGGCGTCGGGCTGCTAGACCTCTGCTACGAGGAGGACTCGTCGGCCGAGGTGGACATGAACATCGTCATGACCGGCGGCGGAAAGTTCGTCGAGCTGCAGGCGACGGCCGAGCACAAGGAGTTCGACGACGACCAGCTGGCGACGCTGCTCAAGCTGGGGCGGAAGGGCGTGGGCGAGTTGATCGCGCTGCAGAAGCGCTACGTCAAGCTATGACGGTTTACTGCGCGACGACCAATCCGGGCAAGCTGCGGGAGTTCGGGCTGATCGTGGCCCATTACGGCGGCGGGCGGATCGCGGTGGAGCCGGTGCCGGGGCTGAAGGCGATCGAAGCGCCTGAGGAGACCGGGACGACGTTCGCGGCCAACGCGGCGCTGAAGGCCTGCTATTACAGCCGGCACGCCGAAGGGCTCGTGTTCGCGGACGATTCCGGGCTCGCGGTCGACGCGCTCGGCGGGGCGCCGGGGATCTATTCGGCGCGCTACGCGGGCGAGGGCGCGACGGACGCGGCGAACAACGCGCTGGTGCTGGAGCGGCTGAAGGGAGTCGAGGACCGGACGGCGCGGTTCGTGTGCGCGATGGCGGTGGCGCGGGGCGGCGAGTTCCTGGCCGGCTTCGAGGACTTCGTCGAAGGCCGGCTGATCCACGAGGCGCGCGGCCCGCACGGGTTCGGCTACGATCCGCTGTTCCACTACGAACCGTTCGGCGGGACGTTCGGGGAGACCGAGCCGGAGCGCAAACTGCTGGTGAGCCATCGCGGCAAGGCGATGGCCCGGATGATCGAATGGCTGCTCGCTAGACCAGCTGAATCTTGACCGGATCCCAGTCGATCGCCTTCTGCACTTCGAGCGAGCGGTTGACGGCGAGCGAGGGGCCGGCGGTGCGGGCGCCGAAGGTCGAGTCCTCGAAGAAGGGCTGGCGGGTGCGGAGCGCGTTGACCCAGTTGCCGACGTGATCGACGTGGGCGTTGTGGGAGCGGGGCGGGGTGAAGCGCTCGGCGCCGTCGGGGCGCATGCCGTCGGCGGTGGGCCGCTGGGCGGGGTACTTCTTGCGGTATTCGGCGAGGATCT
>CAYMTH010000239.1:4375-7409 GCA_964393235.1 uncultured Solibacteraceae bacterium
CGTCGCCTTGTCGAAGTTCCCGAGGGTCATGCCGGGTTCAGCCTCGCGGGGCTTGCGTTCGAGGGTGACGCCGGACATGGTGACTTCCATGGTGCCCTCGCTGCCGACGAACTTGAGGCCGAAGCGTTCGGGCGGGGCGGCGCCGGAGGCGAGGTTGACGCGGAGGGCGAAGGTGAACTCGGGGTGGGTGGCGGTTTTGGGGTAGTCCATGAGGGCGAGCACGACGTCGTAGGCGTCGCGGCCGTCCTTCCAGTAGCGGACGCCGCCGGTGGCGTAGATGCGGTTGGGGCCGAGGGAGGCCGTAGTCGGAGTAGTTGCGCCAGCGGAAGAGGCGGATGGGCTCGAAGGGGCGCTTGGGGGCGTTGCCGAGGAAGCGATCCCAGTCGATGCGGTCGGGGGTGGCGTCGGGGCCGGGGAGGGAGTACTGCCAGGCGCCGAGGGCGGTGTTTCGGTCGAGCCAGGCTTCGACGAGGTTGACCTCGCCGAGCGCGCCGGCGGCGATGAGCTGTTTGGCCTTGAGGAAGACCATGGCCGAGGCGTACTGGCTGCCGACCTGCAGAATGCGGCCGGACTTCGCCTGGGCGTCCATCAGCATTTTGCACTCGGGGAACTTGTGCACCATCGGCTTTTCGACGTAGACGTCCTTGCCGGCGAGGAGGGCGTCGGCGGCGATCTGGGCGTGCCAGTGGTCGGGGGTGGCGACGATGACGGCGTCGATGTCCTTTTTGGCGAGGATCTCGCGGTAGTCGCGGGTGGTGAAGACGTGGGAGCCCCAGCGCTCCTTGGCGCGTTCGAGGCGGCCGTCGTAGATGTCGCCGACGGCGGCGATTTCGGTGCCGCCGATGGAGAGGCAGTCGGTGGCGTCGCCGGTGCCCATGCCGCCGGCGCCGATGAGGGCGAATCGAATTTTGTCGTTGGGAGAGGCCATGATTAGTTCACCTGAATGGGAAAGGGGGCGCTGGGGACGCCGGAGATCGTGAGCGTGAGATCGTGCGTGCCGGCGGGGAGCGCGGGGGGCACGACCAGATTGGACTGCCAGAGGCCGGGAAAGCCGGGGGCGGGGCCGAGATAGAGCTTGTCGGCCGGGAGGCCGGCGACGGCGGCGGACCATTCGAGGCCCGACTGGGCGCCGGCGAGGAAGACGGAGAGGGGGCGGCCGGGGGCGATGGGCCCTTCGTGGCCGACGGCGGCGTAGACGGCCGGGGCGGTTTCGGTGACGGCGAAGAGGCGCTCGGTCCGGACGGTCGCGCCGTCGAGGAGCTGGAGGCGGGCGATGCCGGGTTCGGTGGCGGCGGGGACGAGGAAGTTGACCTGGTTGGCGGTGGCGCCGGTGATGGCGGCGGCGCGGCCGTTGACGCGGGCGGCGAGGCCTTCGAGATTCGCCCCGAAGGCGGAGGCGATGGAGCCGCGGGCGACGGGGCGCGGGTCGAAGTTGGCGCTGTTGACGATGCCGTAGCGGGAGAGGCAGCGGGCGGCGCCGGCCTCGAGGCAGGAGTTGGGGCGCTGGCGGGCGGGGAGGCAGCCGGGGAGGGCGGCGCAGACCTGTTCGCGGAGGGCGGGGAGGAGGGGGTAGAGGGCGACGCCGGGGCACTCGGTGCGGCCGGAGGCGCGAGGGCTGAGGCCGGCGTCGCGGTGGCCGGAGATGACGTCGAGTTCGAGGCCGGAGGCGGCGTGGAGCGACTGGCCGGCGGGGTCGAGGTTGTACTTGCGGGCCTGCCAGGCGAGGAGCGAGGCGAGTTTGTCGAGAGCCGCGGGGGCGGGGGCGCGGCCGGTGAACGTCCCGATGAGGGCGACGCCGGCGGTGCCGGTGTTGACGGCGGAGAAGTGGGCGCCGAGGACGCCGTCGCCGCGGCCTTCCCAGACGGTGCCGGTGGGGTCGATGAGGAAGTTGTAGCCGATGTCGGCCCAGCCGTTGCCGCGGACGTGGAGTTCCCAGAAGGAGCGCATGACGGCGGCCCAATCGGAGGCGGTGTTGGCGCTGGCGGTGTGGTGGACGATGAGGTGCGTCGGGGTGGTGGAGGAGGGGCTGGAAGATTTGGGGCAGACGAAGGGGGCGGGGCACCAGGCGTCGCGGCCCTGGATTTCGCCTTCGGCGAGTGTCTGGCGGGGCGTGACGCCGGGATCGATGAGGAGGGCGGGGGCGTCGCCGGCGTTCTGGAGTTCGAAGAGGGTGAAGGGGGAGTCGAACCAGAGGAGGGTGCCGGAATCGGGGTCGGTGACGGCTTCGAGCCAGGGGGACCAGTTGACGCCGTCGTTGGAGGCGCGGGCGCGGACGTGGCGGTGGGGAGAGCCCGGCGCGGCGGGGAGGCCGAGGGCGCGGGCGTGGCGGCCGGGCGCGGACGCGAGGCGGCGGGTCTCCGGCGCGGCGGAGACCGAGAGAGCGGCGAGGCAGAGGGCGGCTAGGCCTTGGCGACGCATTTGGCGGCGTCCCAGAAGAGCGTTTTCTTTTCGAAGTAAGAACGGTTGGAGAGGAGCGCGGGGCCGGCGGCGCGGAGGCCGAAGAGGGCGTCCTCGACGACGGGCTTGCGGGAGCGGACGGCGTTGAGGAAGGCGAGGTGGTGGTCGTAGTGGTCGTTGTAGCCGCGGGGGGCGCGGAAGGTGTCCTCGCCGGTGGGTGCCATGGCGTCGGCCGAGGGGGCCTTGGCGGGGAACTTGGCGCGGTAGGAGTCGAGGAACTCCTGCTGGACGCGGCGGGGGAAGGTGCCGATGGTGTAGCCGGGTTCGGACTCGCGGGTGATTTTGGAGACGGCGACGGATCCGCCGACGGTCATGACGCCTTCGCTGCCAACGAAGCGGAAGCCGGAGGTTTCGCCAGCGCCGTTGACGAAGTTGACGCGGAGGGCGAGGTTGAAGGGCGACATTTTGTTCTGGGCGGGGTAGTCGTAGAGGCCCATCATGATGTCGGGGACATCGCGACCGTCCTTCCAGTAGCGGAGGCCGCCGGTGGCGAAGACGCGGGAGGGGCCGTGGACGCCGGTGATGAAGTGGAGGCCGGAGAAGAGGTGGACGAAGAGGTCGCCGGCGACGCCGGTGC
>CAYMTH010000239.1:7419-7656 GCA_964393235.1 uncultured Solibacteraceae bacterium
CGTAGTCCTGGTAGTTGCGCCAGCGGAAGAGGCGGACGGGTTCGAAGGGGCGTTTGGGGGCGGCGCCGAGGTAGGTGTCCCAATCGATATTGGCGGGGGAGGCGTCGGGCGGGACGGAGTACTGCCAGGCGCCGAGGGCGGAGTTGCGGTCCCACCAGGCTTCGACGAGGTTGAGTTCGCCGATGGCTCCGGAGGCGAGGATTTCGCGGGCCTTGTCGTAGAGGATGGACGATACGC
>CAYMTH010000240.1:0-776 GCA_964393235.1 uncultured Solibacteraceae bacterium
CCGAACAAACCAACAAACAACCCATCGCGATTCGCCGTATCGCCAGCCCGCGGCCCGCCGCGCCGCCCAACCAGTGGTTCCTCGGCCTCGACTTCGGTCAGCGCCAGGACCACTCCGCCCTCGCCGCCTTCGAGCTCACTTGGGACTTCGTCAACCGCTGCCCGCTGTACCTGACCTACGGTTACACGCCCAAGATCACCCTCCGCCGCCTCCGCCGCTACCCGCTCGGCGTGCAGTATGAAGAGCTCCGCGAAAAAATCATCGACGAAATCCGCCGCGATTTCGCCCCCTTCGCCCCGCTCGACCTCGTCATCGACGCGGGCGGCCCGGGCATCCCCAACGTCGAGTTCCTCCGCGCCTCGCTCGGGGCCCTCATCCGGGTCCACCCGGTCATGATCACCAGTGGCACGGACGTCACGCAGCTCAAGGGCGGGTTCAAGGGCATCCCCCGGAACCATCTCATCAGCCGCCTGCTGCTCACCATGAGCGCCGGAACCATGGAGCTTGACGACGACCTCAAGCTCGGCGACCTCTTCGAAGAGGAGCTCGCCTCGCTCGACTCCGCCACCGGCCACCCTGCCGCCGGGGGGCACGATGACCTCATCATCGCCGGCTCTCTCGGACTCCACTGGGGCCTCATCGCCGCCCCCGAACTCCTCCCGGCCCACCAGCCGGACCGCGACGAGGCCGAATCCTCGGGCACCAAATACGGCTTCAAAGACAAGCCGTTGTTCTAACCAACCGGTCGCGGGCAGCCCATCGCCGCCCGCGACCCC
>CAYMTH010000240.1:786-7577 GCA_964393235.1 uncultured Solibacteraceae bacterium
CGGCCTGAACCAGCGCAAAATGAACCCGGCCGATTCCACCGCGCCCCGCGCCACTCGCGGACGCCAGGTCCAATCGCGACCTCGGCTCGCCCCGGGACCCCAAAACGAACCAGCCGGATCGCCGGTCTTGCGCCTCGCGCCCATCGCCGCCCGCTCCGCCCAGCTCTTTGAAATCTTAAAAGGTCTCCAGCGACGCGTTCATCGCCTTCAGCGCCGTCTGGCTCCGCTGCCGGATGTAGGAGTTCTCCTCCCGCCGCATCAGCTCCTGCAGCACGCCCGCCAACTCCGGCTCGTCCCGCCGCGTGTTCACCAGCAGGTCAATCGTCTGCGTCCGCACCGTCGCGCTCTTGTCCGCCACCAGCACCCGCGTCAACGCCGTCCGCACCCCCGGGTCCCCGGCAAACGGCTTCAGCGCCTCCAGCGCCTTCAGCCGCACGCCCTCGTTCCCGTCGGTCTCCAGCGCCCGGACCAGCGCCGACCGCACGTCCTCGCGCTCCACCCGGCGCCGCAGCAACTCCATCGAGTCGACGCGCAGCCCCGGGTCTTCCGGATCCCGCGTCGCCGCCAGCAGCATATCCCGGACGCCCTTGTCATCGACGCGCCCGGCCATCTCCCGCTGCCGGACCTCGTCGTACACGATCCGCACCTGCCCGTCAGCCGTCGGCTCGATGTAGCGGACGTTGCGCACCGCCGGCGTCACCGGCCCGACGGTCCCGCCCGGCGTGCCGCTCGAGGGCACCAGCCGCGCCCCGGCAAACCCGGCCGCGAACAGCGCCAGCGCCATCGCCGGCTTCGCCGCCAGCGACCAGAATCCGCCCTGCGGCAGCCACCGCCGCCAGAACGGAGCCGCCCCGGTCGCCGCCGCGATCCCCGCCACTTCCCGGCGCAGATCCTGCCGGCACGCCGACAGCAACTCGAGCGAGGGCTCCACCGCCGCCTCGTCGGCCGCCGCGTGCAACCGCGCCAGCGCGGCGCGCTCCTCGCGGCACTCCGCACAAGCCGAAACGTGCGCCTCCACGGCCTCTTCCTGGTCGAAGGAGAGCTCCCCGTAGGCTTCCAGGACCAGCAGGTCCCGGCAGTCTTCGCATTTCAGGTTCGTGTTCATGGGGTCTTTCTCCTCAGGCATAATCGCCCAGCGCCGCGCGCATCTTCTGCGTGGCCCGGAACAGGCAGTTCTTCGCCGCCTCTTCCGTCGTTCCCAGCGACTCGCCGATCGCGCGCAGCCGCAAACCCTGGTAGTGCCGCATCTCGAACACCATCCGCTCGCGCGGCGTCAGGTCAGCGAGTGCCCGGTCGATCCGTTGCCGCAGTTCCCCGGCCAGCAGCCGCCGTTGCGGATCGTTATCGGCCCGCTGCTCCTCCACCGAGTCGAGCAGGTTCAACTCGCCCCCGCCGGTCTCGACGACGGCGGATTCTTCCTTCCGGACCTTCCGTTTCCGCAAGTGGTCCAGGCAGATGTTGGTGACGATGCGGTACAGCCAGGTCTGAAAGCTGCAGTCGAACCGGAAGGAGTGAAGGTTCCGGTAGACGCGGAGAAAGGCTTCCTGGTAGACATCCCGAGCCTCTTCCGGCGACCGCAGCAGGTTCATGGCGATCCGGAGGACGTTCTGGTCGTAGAGGTGGACGAGGGAGGCAAAGGCCTCCTGGTCCCCTTGCTGCGCGGCACGGATCAGAGACGGTTCGTCCATGAGTGAAGGCGATTGTACCGCGGGAATCGAGATGGATTCTTTGAACACCACCAACCCCATGGACGCAAAGAAAAAGGTTTGGTTAGGAGAAAAAAGGAAATTTTTTGCAGCCCCACCCGGCCCCCAGCGGTGCCAGTGTGGGCTCCCGTCCAAGGCCCCGCGAAGACCAGCCTAGCAACGCTGGCTCCGCTCCAGCCCCGTCCAAACCGCCGCCAAGCGGTGCCAGTGTGGGCTTCCGTCCAGGGCCTCGCGAAGACCAGCCGAGCAACGCTGGCTCCGCCCCCAAACCGCCGCGGCCACCAGCCCGGCAAACAACCAAACCGCCGCCAGGCGGCACCATCGCGGGCCCCGTCCACGGCCCCCACGAGACAAGGAGGCCAAAACTCCACCGGAGCCGCCCCAACCGGCCCCGGGCCAAGAAATCTGCGGACCGCCGCGTGACCATTCCGCGCCCTCCGCGTCTGAATCAGCGAGAACGCAACCGACAACGAAACACCGAAGCCCTGCCCGCCACCACGGCACCAGGGCGCCCGGCCGGATCGCCGGTATCGAATTTCTGGGAGAACTAACCAATATGTACGTCCGCAACCCGCTCCGCCGCGCCACCCCCGCCGCTACCGCGGCCCTGGCGCTCCTGGCCGCCGTCGCCATCCACGCCCAGCCGGCGCCCCCCGCGCCCCCGGCACCGCCCGAGCCCCCTCGCGGCGTCCGCGTCGTGACCATGGGCGGCCCCACCAGCTACCTCGGCATCGGCGTCAAGGAAATCCTCGCCGATCGTGCCAAAGAGCTCAAGCTCAAAGAGGAGGCCGGCGTCGAAGTCACCCGCGTCGACCCCGGCAGCCCCGCCGAAAAAGCCGGCCTCAAAACCGGCGACGCCGTCCTCGAATACCAGGGCAACCGCGTCGAAGGCGCCGAACAGTTCGTCCGCTTCGTCCGCGAGACCCCCGTCGGCCGCCAGGTCAAGATGAAGGTGGTCCGCAGCGGCTCCAACCAGACCGTCATGGCAACCATCGGCTCCCGGCCCGGCAATGCGTTCAGCTTCGCCGCCCCCGACCGCCAGCGCGTCGAACAGGAACTCGCCCGCGTCCGCGAACGCCTGCACAACCTGCCCGAGATCCGCATGATGGACGTCCCCCACGCCGTCATGGGCTGGCGCTCCGGCATGCTCGGCATCGACGGCGAGTCCGTCGAAGACCAACTCGCCGAGTTCTTCGGCGTCAAGGAAGGCGTGCTGGTCCGCTCCGTCGCCAAGGAGATGCCCGCCGTCAAAGCCGGTATCAAGGCCGGCGACGTCATCGTCCGCGTCGATGACAAGGCGGTCCGCTCGCCCCGCGACATCACCGCCGCCATCCGCGGCGCCAAGAACCGCAGCCCGCTCAAGGTCACCCTCTTCCGCCAGAAGGCAGAGATGACCCTCGACGTCCAGCTGCCCGAACCCGAGCGCCCGGCGCCCGGTCCGCGAGGGACATCGGTCTCCCGCCCGCAGGACTTCGACTTCTAAGCGGACACACAACCCGGACACACCGACGGACGGCCTCGCGCCGTCCGCCGCCGTTTCCGGCCTAGACCGCCTTCGCCAGCGCCCGCTGCACCTTCTGCAGCAGTTCGACCTCGTGCCGCGGTACCCGCAGTTCCGCCGCGATGTGCTCCACGCGCTCCCCGCGACGGACCATCCGCAGCACCTGCGTCCGCTGGTTGGCGTCGATCGCCCGCGTCCCGGCCGCGTCCCGCCGTGTCACGGCAACGCCCGCAACCGTCTCGGCCAGCTCGGCCGTCCGCGCGTCGCATGCCTCGATCCGCGCATCGAGCGTCGCACCCAGCGCGCCCAGCCGCCGGCCTTCTTCTTCGACCGCGTCCAGCCGGCGTTCCGCCTTCCGCCGGAACTGCGCCAGCTTCCGCTCGGTCGTCACGAACAGATACAGGCACGCCCCGACCGCCGCCGAGAGCGCTCCGTAGTAGGCCACGGGCTGTTCCATCCAGTGCTGCATAAGGGCTCCTCTCCGCCTAATCGACGGTCCGCAGCCGGTCGGCCCGGCTCACGATCTGGTTGATCCGCACCCCGTAGTTGCCCTCGATCACGACCACCTCGCCGCGGGCCACCACACAGTTGTTCACAATCACCTCGACCGGCTCCGTGATCGTCCGGTTCAGCTCGATGAGCGAGCCGGTGCTCAGCTTGATCACTTCCTTCAGCGCCATCTGCGTCCGCCCGAACGAGACGCTCACCGGCAGCTCGACGTCGAGCAGCATGTCCATCGGCGGCGCCGTCCCTACCGTCCCTGGTCCGGCCGTCGCCACTGCCGCCACCGCGCGCGGGGCCTCGGCCACCTGCGCGGCCGCCGCCGGGGCAGGCTCCTGGGCGGCCGGCGCGGCCTTCTGGAGGGACGCGAGCAGAGCCTTGTCGAGCCGGACGTAGAGGTCGGCCGAGAACCCCGATGGGCTCGTCAGCCGCACGCACTGCATCTTTTCGGCACCGCTCGAGGCCGGGACCTTCGTCTCGCTCCCGGATTCGAGCGTTACCTCCTGGCCCGCCTTCCCGGTCAGGAACCGCGCCAGACCCGACAGCGCCTGCGTCAACAGTTCGAGATAAGTCGCCCGGACGTCGCTCTCTTCGGCCTCTTCCAGGCCGACCGCCGCCAGCGCGCGCTTGCCGATCTCGCGCCAGACCTCGGCGTCGGCCGACACCATGATGAGCGGGTCTTTGTGGATGTTCAGCTTCTGGTTCCAGCTCAGGTGCTGCGTCGGATCGGCCGGCGTGGCCTCCGGCTCGATCGTCGCCGGCCACTGCTCGCCGAGCATTCCCTCAAGTGCCAGCGAGAACTGGCTCCCGAGCTGCTCTAATATCTCCCGTTGTTCATCGGCCATGGATCGCCTCCCGTCCTACATCCCGCGCGCCATCGGCCAGCGCTTCTCGAGGTACGCCCGCAGCCGCAGGATCGCCTGCGACTTCAGCTGCGATACCCGGGATTCGTGCAGCTTGACCACCTTGGCGATCTCGCGCAGCGTCAGCTCCTCGTGATAGTAGAGGGCCAGCACAGTCCGCTCGACGTACGGCAGCTTCTCGATCGCCTGCGCAAGCAGGCGCTCGAGCTCGGCCCGCTCGACGATTCGCGACGGCCACTGCGACTCGCTGTCGGAGATGAACCGCAACAGGTCGCGCCCCTCTTCTTCCGGCGCGTTGCCTTCCAGGCTGCCGAGGTTCACGCCGCGCACGTCGGTGAGCCAGTCGTGGTACTCCTCGGTGCTCAGCCCGAGTTCGTGCGCGATCTCTTCCTCGCTGGGCGAGCGGTGGTTCCGCTGCTCGAGCACCGCGATCGCCGCCTCGATCATCTTGACGCGCTTGCGCTGCTGGCGAGGCGCCCAGTCCATGCCGCGCAGGCTGTCCAGAATCGCCCCGCGGATCTTGTACTCCGCGTATGTCTTGAGCTTCACATTCAACTTCGGATCGAAGTTGTCGATCGCCGAGATCAGCCCGACGATGCCCGTCGAGATCAGGTCGTCGAGGCTGACGCTCCCAGGCAACCGTTCGTGGATGCGCCGGGCGATCAATCGCACCTGCGGCAGATGTTCCAGGATGAGGCTTTCGCGATCTTCTGTGGCCTTGGCGCTTGCGGTCTGTGTATGCATGGTGGATCTCCCGTTAGATCCTCGTCCCGCCGGCGCCGGCGGCGCTGGCGAAGGGGGAAGGTGGTTTGGCGGCGGCTACCGGCGCCGGCAGCGGTCCGGCTGCGGTCAGCACGGCTTCGGCAATCTGGAAGGGGTCGGCATCCTCGACGTCCTCGGGGACGCCGGGACCGACCGAGATCCATTCGGCGGCCAGGCCGCTCATGCGGCCGAACGCCCACAGCGGTCCGAGAAACTCGGTTTCATCGAGGCGGGTCGGCAGCAGACGCGAGGGCCGGAACGGCTCGTAGCGGCGGCGCTGCCGTTCCATGCCGGCGCACGGCATCGTGGCCGGAAGGACCAGCTGACATTCGAGTCCGGATACGGAGGCGGCGTGCGAGGCCGTCTCCTCGAGCAGGTCGGCATCGCGCGGGCCAAAGCCCGGCGTATCGATCAGCAACGTCGAGCGCGGCACCATCGTCAGCCCGGCCGACGGCAGCGCGGCGCTGTCATCGAGGGATTGGAAGGGCACGCCGATGAGAGCGCAGAGACGGCCCAAGGCATCCGATGCGCCGATGCGCAGGTTGTCGACCGAGATGACGGTGACGGGCTGGCTGCGCGTCACGGCGTAGCGGAAGGCGAGTTTGCCGATCATCGTCGACTTTCCGGCGCCGGCCGGGCCGGCCAGAAGGAGGCGGCGCGGCTCGGTGAGCGAGGCACGATCGTAGCGCGCCCAAGCCGAGGCGAGGCGTTCGATGAGCGGCACGCCAGCCAGGCCGGTCGGGCAGTCTTCGAGGAAGCGGTCAGCGACGGCGGCGGGGACTTCGGCATAAAGCAAGCGGCCGCGCAGTTGCTCCCGCTCCGCGGCCGCGCGCGAGAGGTTCCGGGCGTCGGGTGGCTGGGCGAGCACGTCAATCAGGTTTCGCAGTTCGGCGCGGATACCGCCGACGTCCCTCGCTGGCGCCACGACGGCCGTCGGGGCGGGCGTGGGTTCGGGAACGACCGGCGGGGGCGTCGGACCGGTGGTGGCGAAGACCACTTCGAGCCGGACGCGGTTGCCGGGAGCGGTCTCAAGCGGCTTGGTGCGGACGAGCATCGCTTCGTCGCCCAGGTCCCGCTTGGCCGCCTGCAGCGCCTCTTCCATCGACTGTACGAAGTAGGATTTCAGTTTCATCGGGGTCCTCGGATCAGGCGGTCAGACGGGCCACGCCTAGGGAGACGACTTTGACTCCCGGCGGGATCTCGCTGTGGGACAGCACGGTCAGGTTCGGCAGCGCGGACTCGGTGATCTGCCGCAGGAAGTAGCGCGTTCCGCTTCCGGTCAAAACGACGGCCGGGCCGTCGGCCGCGCCGATGGTGGCGCGCAGCTTCTCGACGAGCTCGTGGATGCGTTTCGGCGGCAGGTTCACCGCGGAATTGGTTTCCGTATGTTCGACGGCAGATTCAATCATGCCTTCGATGGCGCCGTCGATAAGACAAGCATGAAGCTCGCTGCCCGCA
>CAYMTH010000241.1:0-896 GCA_964393235.1 uncultured Solibacteraceae bacterium
CTCCGGCGCCCCCCCCTCGGCCCACTCCGCCAGCCGGTTGATCTCCTCCTGCGGTAACGAAACATCGTTCGCAAACTCACCGAACCCCTTCGCCGCCGGCCACGGCGGCATCCGCCGCTTCAGAACCTCCTCTTTGATCGCCACCGCCCACGGCCGCGCCTCCGCGTACGTCGTCAGCGCAAACGGCGCCGCCCCGCCCGCCTGGTGGCACCCCACGCACCGCTGCTCCACCATCCGCGAGATCTCCCGCGTCCACGTCAGCTTCGTCGTCGGCGCGTCATGCCCCCACGCCGCCACCCCCATCGCCACGATCCCGACACCCCGGCAAATTCCTGCCGCCCACCTGTTCCATTCCGGGCCACCGCGTGCCCTTTTGGTACAAATCCGGCCCCAAACCCGCCAAATTCGCCATTGGCACGCCTCATGCATAGGAGTTTCACCGGAAGGCCACATGCACACTCTCCCCTCCCACTACTACCACACGGCCGACACCCTCCTCCGCGCCCCGGGCGTCTCCAGCCCCTGGCCCGTCGAACCACCTCCTAGGATTATCCTGAATCGCCCTCAAACTCCTTCGCCCCCGCCCGATAAGATACTCAGGAGCGTAATCTCGCCCACACAGGCTGTCCACCCCACAGGAGGCACCCGATACCTATGAAAATCAACAACCGCTACGACGACTCCTCGGCCCAGCAAGCCCGCGATGCCGCGCGGACCCAGGAAACAGGCTCTACCCAACAGGCGCGGGCCGCCCGGGCCGCCGCCGGCGCCGGCGCCGCCTCCGGCAGCGACCAGGTCAATCTCTCCTCGCTCGCCTCCGCCATCCAGGGCGCCATGTCCGACTCCCCGGAACGGACGGCCTACCTCGACAGCCTCGCCGCCGATTTCGCCGCCGG
>CAYMTH010000241.1:906-7576 GCA_964393235.1 uncultured Solibacteraceae bacterium
TCGTCGACGATACCCGGCTCCATCCCGATAAACCGGAAGGCTCATAATGCCGCTGCCTGACCTCACCGCCGTGCGCCTCGCCCTCGCCGAGTTCGCCACCGCCGACGCCGTTCAGCAACTCGAGGCCGCCGTCACCTCGCTCCGCCAGCTCGAAGCCTCACTCGCCGCCGGCCCGCCCCCCGCCCCGGCCGAACAGCGCGCCCTAGAACGCTCGCTCCGCAACTTCCAGTCCGAGCTCCGCGCCGCCGGCGCCCTCGCCACTCAGGGCCTCGCGTGCTGCCGCGACTGGAGCGAATCCCTCGCGCCGCCGCCCACCTATCAGCCCCACGGTCTTCCGCCCCCGGCGGCCACGCCCCCCCCCCTCTCGCTCGAAGGATAACCGCCATGGGCAGCCTCTTTACCTCGATGGTCTCGACGGCGGGCGCGATGCGGGCCCTGCAGAGCTCGCTCAACGTCGTCAACAACAACATCGTCAACGCCTCGACGGTCGGTTTTGCCCGCCAGGAGGCGACCCTCGTCGCCAACCCGTTCAACCCCAATACCAGTTCCACCTCAGGCGGTGTGACCTTCGGCGCCACCCAATCCTCCCGCAGCGCCTTCGTCGAGGCCACGGTCTGGAAAACCCAGCAACGGGCCAGCTATGCCGGCAGCATGTCGGCCAAGATGACAGAGGTCGAACGGTCCTTTCCGATCACCGCGGGCGCCGGCGTCTCCGGCGCCATGGAACGCTTTTTCGGCGCCGTCGGCCAGTGGTCGATCGCGCCCAACAGCCCCGTCACCCGCAGCCAGGTCCTCGACCGCGCCGGGGCCCTCGCCCAGTCCTTCAACCAGGTCGCCCTCGACCTCGGCGACGCCGCCGGCCGCGCCGGCGCCGATATCGCGGCCAACGTCCGCCAGATCAACCGCCTGACCTCCGACATCGTCGCCATCAACCGGCAGCTCCGCGAGGGCTTCGGGGCATCGAGCGACGCCGGCCTCGACGCCAACCTCCACGCCAAACTCGAGGAGCTGTCCCAGTACGTCGACTTCACCGCCATCAGCCAGGAAGACGGCTCGGTCTCGATCTTCATCGGCGGGCAGACGGCGGCCGTCATCGGGGACCACTACTGGCCGCTGTCGGTGTCGACGTCCGCCGGCGGCTACGTCATCGAGGACGCCGACGGCATCGACATCACCGGCCGCGTCAGCGGCGGGAGCCTCGGGGCCGCGCTGAACTTCCGCAACAACGTCCTGCCCGGCTACCAGGCCGAACTCGACGCGCTGGCCCAGGGTCTCGCCGACTCGATCAACGGGGTCCTCAACGCGGGCATCGACCAGAACGGCAACACGCCCACCCGCGGCCTGTTCACCTACAATGCCGCGGTCGGCGCGGCTTCGACGCTGGCCCTCACGGGCATCACCGCCCCCGAACTGGCCGCGGCCGAACCCGGCGACCCGGGCGGCAACACCAACGCCCTTAACCTCGCCGACCTGCAGAACACGGGACTATTCTCGGGGCTCACCCCCGCCCAGTACTACGCCGATCTGGCCGGCTCGATCGGCAACCGGCTCAACGCCGAGCGCTCCGACGGCGACCTGCAGCAGCAGCTCCTGCTGCAGGCACAGAACATGCGGTCCGAGCTTTCCGGCGTGGACATCAACACCGAGGCCGTCAAGCTCCTGCAGTTGCAGAAGGGCTTCCAGGCCGCCGGCCAGGTCATGTCCGTGCTGAACAGCATGACCGAAACCCTTATCAGCATGATGCGCTAGGAGCCGCGATGATCACCTTCCTCAACGCCAGACAGTCGGCCTTTCTCGCCGACCTCGACCGGATCCAGGACCGCTCCGAGCGCGCCCAGCGCCAGCTTTCGACCGGGCTGCGGATCAACAGTCTCAGCGACTACCCCGATCAGATCGGTGTGCTGCTGCAGTCCCGCGCCGAGCTGGCCTCGACCGAGCAGACCAAGGCCAACCTCTCCCGCACCCGGACCGAGGTCGACTCGGCCGAGAACGCCGTCTCGAACGCCATCAAGGCGGTCGAGCGTGTCCGCGTGCTCGGGGCGCAGGGACTGACGGGCACGCAGTCAGCCTCGAGCCGGTCGATGATCTCGGGCGAAGTAGAGGCGCTGTTCCGCCAGATTGTGACGATCGCCAACACGGCCATCGACGGCCGCTACATCTTCGCCGGTTCGGCCGACCAGGCGCCGCCCTACGCCGTCGACCTGAACAACGCCTCGGGCGCCACCCCGTACGGCGGCGGCGCGGCGACGCGCCAGGTGCGGGACACCTCCGGGGTCCGCATGTCGGTGGCGCATACGGCCGAGGAGATCTTCGACTCCCCGACGGCCTCGCGCAATGTGTTCCAGGCGGTGAACGGCCTGCGCACCGCCCTGCTCGCCAACGACGAGGCCGGCATCCGGTCCGCGGTCGCGGACCTGGGCACGGCACTCGAGCACATGAACGAGCAGTTGGCCTACTACGGGACGGTACAGAACCAGATCGCCGAGGCCAACACGGCGGCCGACAAGAAGATCCTGTCGCTCCAGACGCAGATCGCCGACACCGAGGGCGCCGACCTGGCGGCGTCGATTCTTGAGCTGCAGAACGCGGACACCCACCGGCAGGCCGCGCTGCAGGCCAGGGGACAGGAGGACCGCCGGACGGTATTTGACTTTATCCGCTAAACCCGCCAGACGATCAGCTTGCGCTCGGTCATCTCCTCGATGGCGTAGTGCGGGCCCTCGCGGCCGGTGCCGCTGAGCTTGACGCCGCCGTAGGGCATCTGGTCGGCCCGGAACTGGGGCACGTCGTTGATCAGGAAGCCGCCGACCTCGACCTCGCGGGCAGCGCGGAAGGCGCGCCCGATATCCCGGGTGAAGATGCCGGCCTGCAGGCCATAGTCGCTGGCGTTGACGAGGTCGATGGCCTCGCCGAGGGTCTCATATTTGTTGACGGCGACGACGGGGCCAAAGGCCTCGCGGGTGAGGAGTTTCGACCCGGCGGGGGCATCGGCGACGACGGCCGGCTTGAGGCGCGTACCCTCGCGGTCGCCGCCCGTCAGGAGGCGTCCGCCGGCGGCGACGGCTTCGCCGATCCACTCGCTGACGCGGGCGGCCTCGCCGGCGGTGATGAGGGAACTGACCTCGGTGGCCTCCTCAAGCGGGTGGCCGCGCCGGAGCTTCTCGGCGCCGGCGGCCAGTTCTGCGGTGACAGCCTCGGCGATGGCCTCGTGGACGAAGATGCGCTGGACCGAGATGCAGACCTGGCCGGAGTGGGCGAAGGCGCCCGAGAGGCAGAGGGGCACGGCGAGGGCGAGGTCGGCATCGGGCTCGACAATGACGGCCGAGTTGCTGCCGAGCTCGAGGGTGACCCGCTTGAGGCCGGCGATGTCCCGGAGGCGGATGCCGACCTCGGGGCTGCCAGTGAAGGTGATCATCGAGACGTCGGGGTGCCGGGCGAGCGCCTCCCCGAGCAGCGCCCCGGGTCCGGGAACGACATTGAGCGCCCCTTCCGGCAGGCCGGCCTCGGCGAAGAGGCGGGCCAGTTCGAGCGCCGAAACGGGCGTGGCCGAGGCGGGTTTGTGGACCACGGCGTTGCCGGCGGCGAGGGCCGGGCCGATCTTGTGCAGGGAGAGATTGAGCGGAAAGTTGAACGGGGTGATGGCCCCGATGACGCCCAGCGGCTCGCGGACGCACATGGCGAGGCGGCCGGCGCCGTGCGCGGAGGCGTCCATCGGGACCTCCTCGCCGGCGAGGTTGAGGGCTTCGTTGGCCGAGAAGAGCAGGGTGGCCGCGCCGCGGGTGACCTCGAGGCGGGCTTCGCGGAGGGGTTTGCCGCACTCGGAGGCGATGACTCCCGCAAAGGAGTCGGCCTCCTCGAGCAGGCGGCGGCGGACCTCGAAGAGGATCTCGGCGCGGCGGGCGCGGGTGAGGGAGCGCATGGCCCGGAAGCCGTGGCGGGCGGCGGCGACGGCCTCGTCGAGGAGGGCGGCGTCGGCGGTGTGGACGCGGGCGAAGATGGCCCCGTCGTAGGGGACGCGGACCTCCTGGGTGCTCGCGCCCTCGCGCAGTTTGCCGCCGATAAAGAGCCGGTGTTCCATACGCCTCCTAGGCTACCCCAGGCGGCTAGTCGTGGCGGAGGGCCTCCAGCGGATGTACCGCCGCCGCGCGGATCGACGGCAGGGCGGCCGCCAGCGCGGCCACCAGCCCCAGCGCGAGCGGCGCGCCGGCCAGTACGGCCGGGTCGAAGCCCGTGATGCCGAAAAGCTGTGAGGCGATCGCCTTCCCGGCCGCGAGGGCGCCGGCAATCCCGACGAGGGCGCCGGCGCCGACGAGGAGCAGGACCTCCCGGAACACCAGCCTCAGGATATGGCCGCGGGTGGCCCCGAGCGCCATCCGGACGCCGAACTCGGTGGTGCGCCGGCGGGTCAGGTAGCTCAGGACCCCGAACAGCCCGACGGCCGTGATCGTCAGCGCCAGGGCGCCGAACCCGCCGGCGAGGGCGGCGATCAGCCGGTCCGTCGCAATGGCCCGGGCGACGGTCTGGTCCATGGTCCGGAGGTTGTAGACGGCGAGTTGCGGGTCCACCTGGGCGACGGCGGCGCGGAGCGTCGGGGCGGGCGCCGGGTCGGCGGAGCGGACGAAGAAGGTCGCCTGAGCGGCCCGCGCGCGCCCCTCCTGCGCCTGCTCGTAGGAGCGGAACAGGACCGGCTGGACGGTCTCGCGGAGCGACTGGTGGCGGGTGTCGGCGGCGATGCCGACGATCTCGATGTCGAGCTTGGCGTCGCTGCCGGCGCCGATCGAGAGGTGGCGGCCGAGCAGGGACTCGCCGGGCTTGCCGAACCGTTTGACGAAGGCCTGGTTGACGACGGCGACCTTTGGGGCGCCCTCGAGGTCGCGGGCCTCGATCTCGCGGCCCGCGACGAGCGGGGTGCCGAGGGTCCGGAAGTAGGCGGGGCCGACGGCCATGACCTGGGTGTTCATGTTCTCGTCCTCGCCGGCGCGGTAGCCCTCGACCTGGATGTTCGAGGTGGAAGTGGAATTCTGCAGCGGGCCCCATTCGGCGAAGGTGACGGCGGAGGCGCCAGGGAGGGCGGCGAGGCGAGCGGCGACATCGCGGGGGAACTGAAGGCCGCGCGGGCCGTCGTAGCCGCCCATGGCGGGGTTGACGACGAAGGACGTGAGCTGGGCGGGTTGGAAGCCGGGGTCGAACTGCAGGAGGTTGGCGAAGCTGCGGCCGAAGAGGCCGGCGACGGTGAGCAGGACCAGGGAAAGGGCGACCTGGGCGGCGACGAAGAAGTGGCGGGCGCGGCCGGTGCGCTTGCGAGCGGCGGGACGGGAGATCTGCCAGGCGGGAACGAGGCCGGCGAGGAACACAGCGAGGCAGCCGAGGCCGATGGAGAAGGCAAGGACGGGCAGCGAGAGGTCGGTGCGGAGCCAGGACTCGCGGTCCGTCTCCTCGGAGATGGCGCGGAGGAGGAGTTGGACGAGGAGTGGGGCGAGGGCGGTGCCGAGCACAGCCCCGGCGGCCGAGATGGCGGCAGTCTCGATGAGCAGTAGGCGGACGATCTGCCAGCGGGTGGCGCCGATGGAGACGCGGATGGCGATTTCGCGGGCACGGTTGACGCCGCGGGCGAGGAGGAGGTTGGCGAGGTTGGCGCAGGCGATGAGCAGGAGGAGGCCGACCATGGCGAGCAGGACGGTGAGGGGCTCCTGCCAGCGGCGCTTCATTTCGTTGAGGCCGGAGGCGGCGGGGCGGAGGGAGAGGGTGGAGGCAAGGAGGCGCTGGCGGGCGTTGGGGTTGGTGACTTTGAGGCGCTCGACGTGGTCCCGGACGATGGTGGCGAAGAGGGGCTGCAAGTCGCCGGAGGCGCCGTCGGAGAGGCGGCCGAAGATGGTGAGCCAGCGAATACCGGGTTGGTCGAAGCCCTTCCAGCCAGGGGTGATGGCGGGGCGCATGGCGATGGGAAGGTATAGGTCCGGGGAGTCGCCGCCGAGGATGCCGTGGAAGTTGGGCGGGGTGACGCCGAGGACTTCGAAGGGCTGGCCGTTGAGGGTGATTTTGGAGCCGATGACGGCGGGGTTGGCGGCGAAGCGGCGTTGGAACAGGCCGTGGGAGAGGACGGCGACGGGGTGGCCGCCGGGGGTGGTGTCATCGGCCGGGGTGAGGAGGCGGCCTGCGTAGGGGGCGAGTTGGAGGGTATCGAAGAAGTTGCCGGAGACGACCTCGATACGGACGCGTTCGGTGGCGCCGCCGGTCATGAGCTGGGCGGCGGAGCTGGAACGGGCGGCGATGCCCTTCCATTGGCGCGGGGCGCCGTCGCGGAGGCCGGTGTAGAGGGGGTAGGAGTAGACGGTCTCGGAGTTGTCGGAACTGGAGGAGCCGGGGAGGGCGAGGCCGTCGGCGTGGAAGACGACGAGTTCGCGGGGCGCGGGGACGGGGAGGGTGCGGAGGAGGATCTGGTAGAAGAGGCTGAAGACGGCCGTGGTGGACGCGATGCCGAGGGCGAGAGTGCCGACGGCGAGGAGGAAGAAGCCGGGCTGGCGGCGGAGGGTGCGGAGGGAGAAGACGGCGTCTTGCCACATGGGGGGATAGACGCACGTCCGGGTGATTGCGTTCAGTCCCGGGTTCGTTTTTTTGCGCGGTGGGGGCGGAGGTGTCGCGCGGGGACAGGCTGAAGCCTTTCCCCGAC
>CAYMTH010000242.1:0-7576 GCA_964393235.1 uncultured Solibacteraceae bacterium
CCACCCGCGTCTCGGCCTCGGTCTTCACGTTCTCCCCCAACGGGTCCAGCGCCGCGAAAAAGCCCCGCTCCTTCAACTCCCCCACCACCCGCAACCCGTCCTCCAACCGGTTGCCCGCGATAAACCGCCGGCTCAGCACCCGCGCGCGCGGCGAACTCTCCATCCACCCCCGCAACCCCTTATGCGTCGACAGGTACAGAAAGAAGTTCTTCAACATGGAATCTCACCTCTCCGGTACGTCCAATCCCACCGCGCGCATCAACGCCAGCGCGTTGCTCGTTTTCACCACGCCGGGCTTCCGCCGGTAATCGAAGCGGATCCGCCCGTCAACGATCTGATCCTCGAAGTGCACGTTCAGCGCTCGATTATCCGGATGCCCCGCGATCGCCGCCAGCGCCAAATCATGCGTTGTCACCAGGCCGATCGACCCACGCCGCAGCAGCGTATCGACGATCCCCTCGGCCCCGATCTTCCGGTCGTGCGAGTTCGTCCCGCTCAACAGCTCGTCGAGCAGGAACAACAGCGTCACGTCCCCCTTCGACGCATCCACGATCGTCTTCAGCCGCTGCAACTCCGCGTAGAACCGCGACGCCCCCTCCTGCAGCGAATCCACCGTCCGGATCGACGCCCCCAGCGTCAGCCGCGACAGCCGCAGGCTCTCCGCCGGCACCCGCGCCCCGGCATGCGCCAGCACCGTCTGCAGCCCGATCGTCCGCAGGTAGGTGCTCTTCCCGCTCATATTCGACCCGCTGACCAGGAGCATCCGCACCTCCTCGCCGAGCTCGACGTCGTTCACCACCGCCTTCGCCCGGTCGAGCAGCGGATGGCGCATGCCGGTTCCGCGCAGTTCCCGCTTCGCCGCCACCCACTCGGGCGCGACCGTATCGGGGTTTTCAAACTGCCACGCCGCCAGCGAGCACAACGCTTCGAACTCGCCCGCCGCCGTCAGCCACGTGTCCACCATCGCCCCGTTCTCCCGGCGCCAGCCGTCGGCCGCCCGCGCGAAGTGCAGCGAGAAGAGGAACAGAATATCCAGCACCTTGAACGCCGCGTTGTCGAGCGAATCGATCCACTCGGCCAGGTGCGCCAGCCGCGCGATGCGCCGGCTGGCCGGTTCGCCGTCGCGCTGGATCCGGCGCTGCACGTCGGCGAGCTTCGCGCTCGTGAACGACGACTTCTCGATCAGCTCCAGCGCCCCCGACAGCACGCGCAGGTCCAGGCCCGCCTGCGACGTTTCGTGCAGCGTCTCGGCCAGCCGCGCCTTGTAACGGAACGCCACCAGCGAGGAGACCATCGCGGCCAGCGCCAGCGGGCTCCACACCCAGAAGTACAGCGCCGCCACAACGCACACCGCCGAGACGGCGTTGGCGAAGTACAACCAAGTCGTCGCCGCCGGGAACAGGCGCGAGGAATCCACCGCCCAATTCCGCAGCGCGGCCGGGTGCAGCGCCGATTTCAAGTCCGAGCCCAGATTCGACAGACTCTCGCGCAACTCGAGCCGGTCGGCCAGTTCGCCGGCCGCCTCCAGCCGTTGCGGAGCCGCCGGCGGGCCGTCCATCCGCAGCAGCCAGCCGGCCAGAATCGCCACCCCTTCCCGCGTCCGCGCGTGGCACATCCGCTCGAACAGCCCGCCCGGTCCGAACAGGTCCAGGTCGCCCGAAAACGGGTGGTGCGGGTCCAGAAACTTCTCCCCCCGCGCCGTCGCCTTCGAGAAGTCTCCGGCCAACCGCGCCAGACCGCGTTCGAAATGCGCCACCGAACGCCGCGCCATCTCCATTTCCCGGATCACGCGCGAGTGCATTCCCGTCGCCGTCAGAAAGACCGCCAGACTTACCAGAAACGGCCACGGCACGCCTTCCGTCATCCCCAGCGCAAGCCAGCCGCTATAAGCCAGCAACGCTCCCAGCACCAGCCGCACATAGCCAAAAATATGATGCCGCCGCTCCTGTTCGCGCGCGACGCCCCGCCGCGCCTCGAGCAATTCCTCAAACCGCTTCCGGGGGTGTTCCAGTATGTCCACTCACCCCCATTCTGTCACTCTATTTACTCGCCGTGTGCCAGACTAATTACTTATCGGCCAGACAAAACAGATTGAGACGATCCTGATCTTTGCCCTCACCTTCGCCGTCCTCGGCATCGGCCGGCTCCCGGGCCTCCGCATCGACCGCACAGGAGCCTCAGTCATCGGCGCCGGATTGATGCTCGCCATCGGCGTCATGACGGTCGACGAAGCCTGGTCGGCCATCCACCACGACACGATCTTCCTGCTGTTCGGCATGATGATCCTGGTCGCCAATCTCCGCCTCTCCGGCTTCTTCGCCTGGGCCGCCCAGGCCGCCATCCGCCGCGCCCGCCACCCGTTCACGCTCCTCGCCGCCATCACCTTCACCACCGCGATCCTTTCGGCCATGTTCGTCAACGACACCATGTGCATCGTCATGACGCCGCTGGTGCTCGAAATCGCTCTCACGCTCCGCCGCAATCCCCTCCCTTACCTCATCGCCGTCGCCGTCTCCTCCAACGTCGGCTCGGTCGCCACCATCACCGGCAACCCGCAGAACATGATGATCGGCTCCTATTCCGGCATCCCCTACTCCCTCTTCTTCCTGCGTCTCGCCCCGGTGGCCCTCGCCGGCTGCCTCCTTATCCTGCTCATCATCGCCCTCCTCTACCGCGACGAATTCCGCGCCACGGGCGCGCTCACGGTCCCCGCCCACCGCGTCGAACTCGACCGCCTGCTGCTCTTCAAGTCCCTTACCGCCTCCGTCCTCGTCTTCGCCGCCTTCTTCGCGGGCGTGCCGGTCGCCAAGGCCGCCATGGTCGCCGGCGCGCTGCTGCTCATCACCCGCCGCATCCATCCGGAAGAGATCTACCGCCGCATCGACTGGTCGCTGCTCGTCATGTTCTCCGGCCTCTTCGTCGTGCTCGAAGGCGTCGAGAAGACCTCGCTCGACGAACAGTTTCTCGCGCTGGCCGCCTCGCTCCGGCTCCACTCGATCCCGGTGCTCTCGGGCCTGTCGGCCGTCCTGTCGAACCTCATTTCGAACGTCCCCGCCGTCATGGTGCTCAAGCCGGTCGCCCAGCGCCTGCCCGCCGCGCAGACCGGCTGGCTCGCGCTCGCCATGTCCTCGACGCTCGCCGGCAATCTCACGCTGCTCGGCTCCGTCGCCAACCTGATCGTCGTCGAACAGGCCCGCAAGCACGTCGAAATCAGCTTCTGGGAGTACACGCGCGTCGGGCTGCCGCTCACCGTGCTGACCATCCTGTTCGGCTGCTGGTGGCTGGCCTGACGCCTGTGATAACGTAAGCCCCCATGCGCCTCTTCCCGCTGGCCTTGTTCGCCGCCGCCGTCCTCTCCGCCCAGCAGCCCGTCGTCGTTCAGAACGAATGGGTCAAAGTCATCCGCGCCGCCAACATCCCCAGCCAACTCTCCCGCCCGCACGTCCACCTCGTCAACCGCGTGATGATCCATCTCGACAAGGGGGTTCTCCGCATCGACAACAAGGAAACCGGCGTCGCCCGCGATATCCCCTTCCGCGCCGGCGAAGTCCGCTGGGACCCGCGCGTCGGCCTGCACACCAGCGAAAACGTCGGCGGCAGCGCCATCCGCATCATCGAAATCGAGCTGAACGACAATCCGCCCCGCCCGCGCCCCGCCAAACTGAAGAAGCCCCACCGCCGTTTCCAGCCCGACATGGAAAACGATCAGGTCCGCATCACCCGCGCGACGCTCCAGCCCGGCGAGCAGCCGAAGGAAACCGTGTTTCCAACCCCGGTCGTCGCCGTCCGCCTCTCCGACGGCCAGAGCACCTGGCAACCCGCCCGCGGCGAGGCGATCAAGAACGACTCCCCCGCGCCCGCCGAATACGTCTTCGTCGAGCTCAAATAGGAAATCCCCTGGGAGCCAGACTCCTGGGATTTATCTGGTCAGATCGCCGCGACGGCCAAGCCGCCCAGCAGCGCGCCCAGCGCCCCGCCGGCCACCACGTCGCTCAAAAAGTGCATCCCGGTCACGATCCGCGACACCCCGATGCTCACCGCGCAAAACAGCAGCGGCCACGCCAGATCGGGATAAAAACTCATCAGCGGCACCGACACCGCGAACGCCGTCAGCGTGTGCCCGCTCGGGAACGAAAACTGATCCGGCGGCAGCAGCGTCGCCCACGCGTGCGGCGCCAGCGAACAGGGCCGCGGCCGGTTCGCCGCTTTCTTCAACAACAGAAACACCCAGATTCCCACCGCCGCCGCCAGGCCCGCCGCGCCCACCGCCCGGAACCGGTCCTCCCCGCCAAACACCAGCAACGCCATGCCGATCGCGTACCACAGCCACCCGTCCCCGCCCCGCGTCGCGCAGATCATCCACAACCGGAACCAGCGCGGCGCCAGCCAGTGGTTGCAGCGGCGCATCACCACCAGATCCCGGTCGGCGATCTTGCCCAGCAGCTGGTTCGTTACCGTCTTCATGCTTTATTTCTACCCGCCCGCCGTTACAGCCGGTTGAATCCTCCAAAAAACATCCGTGAATCAATATGTTCGCAGATTTCAACGGCTACAATGATCGAAAGACCTCTCTGTGGCCAAACGACCTGCCGTTGATTTCATTTTCTTTGATGCCGGAGGCGGCCATCGCGCTGCGGCCACCGCGCTCGAATCTTTGCTCCGTGCCCAGAACCGGCCGTGGGACATCCGCCTCGTCGACCTCCAGGACGTTCTCGACGAACTCGACATCTTCCGCAAACTCACCGGCCTCCGCCTCGAGGACATCTACAACCGCCTCCTCGAATCCGGCTGGACCCTCGGCTCCACGCAGCTTCTCCCGCTGATGCACGGCGTCATCCGCATCTACCACTCCGCCCAGGTCCGCGTCCTCACCCGCTTCTGGTCGCAGAACACGCCGGACATGGTCGTCTCCCTCGTCCCCAACTTCGAGCGCTCCATGTGGCAGGCGCTGCAAAAGGTCAACCCCACCCTCCCCTTCGTCACCGTCCTCACCGACATGGCCGACTATCCCCCTTCCTTCTGGATCGAACGCCAGAAACAGATCTTCATTTGCGGCACCGATCGCGCCATGCAACAGGTACGCGAGATCAGCCCGGAAAGTTCCGCCCACCGCGTCTCCGGCATGATCCTCAACCCGCGCTTCTACGAGGTCCCCGCCGTCGACGTCGCCGCCGCCCGCCGCGAACTCGGGCTCGACCCCGCCAAACCCACCGGCCTCGTCCTTTTCGGCGGCATGGGATCGGAAAAGATGAGCGCCATCCTCGACCGCATCGACCGTTCCCCGCTCGACCTCCAGCTCATCCTCATCTGCGGCAAGAACGACAAGCTGCGCGCCAAACTCGCCGCCCGCCCCACCCGCATCGCCAAGTTCGTCGAAGGCTTCACCCGCGAAGTCCCCCGCTACATGCAACTGGCCGATTTCTTCATCGGCAAACCCGGCCCCGGCTCGATCTCGGAAGCCATTCACATGGGCCTCCCCGTCATCGTCGAGAAGAACGCCTGGACCCTCCCCCAGGAACGCTTCAACGCCGACTGGGTGGTTGAACAAAACGTCGGCGAGTCGCTTTCGAACTTCTCGCAGATCGTGCCCGCCCTCGAGCGCATGCTCGCCCCCGGCCGCCTCGCCCAGCTCCAGCAGAACGCCCGCGCCATTCAGAATCGCGCCATCTTCGAAGTCGCCGAACTGCTCGCCTCCTTCCTCCCCGAAACTCGATAAACTGCCAGGATGCGCTTCGCTCTTGGCCTCGCCCTCCTGGCTCTCTCCGCCGCCGCCCAGCCCTATACCGAGTGGATCAACGGCATCGCCCAACGCCAGCTCGCCGACCGCAAAGCCCGCATCCGCCAGATCAAGTCCCGCGCCGACGCCGAGGCCCACCAGCGCTCCGTCCGCGAACGCGTCCTCGAAGTCTACGGCGGCCTCCCCACCTATCGCGGCCCGCTCAACGCCCGCGTCACCGGCCGCCTCGACGCCGGCGAATACCGCATCGAAAAGGTGATGTTCGAAAGCCTGCCCCAGTACTGGGTCACCGGTAACCTCTACGTCCCCAACAAGCCCGGCAAGTTCCCCGCCGTCCTCTACGCCATCGGCCACTGGAACGAAGGCAAGCCCGCCGCCCAGCGTATGGCCGCCAACCTCGCCCTGCAAGGCTTCGTCGTCCTCGCCTTCGACCCCATGGGCCAGGGCGAACGCTTCCAGGGCTACTGGTCCCGCGCCGGCGTCTCCCTCGTCGCCCCCGGCGTCCCCCAGCACTGGACCGCCGGCACCGCCGCGTTCCTCATCAACCAGACCCTTTCGGCCTACTTCGTCTGGGACGGCATCCGCGCCCTCGACTACCTCACCTCCCGCCCCGAAGTCGACGCCGAACGCATCGGCTGCACCGGCTGCTCCGGCGGCGGCACCCAGGCCACCTACATCTCCGCCCTCGATCCGCGCGTGAAGGTCGCCGCGCCGCTCTGCTACATGCAGTCGTTCGAAGTCCTCTTCCCCGGCCCCATCGGCGATTCCGAACAGAGCCCGCCCAACTTCCTCGCCCGCGGCCTCGACCAGACCGACTACGTCGAACTCTTCGCCCCCAAACCCTGGTTCATCGGCTCCACCGAAAAGGACTTCTTCACCCCCGCCGGCGCCAAGCCGCTCTACGAGGAGGCCCGCAACTTCTACGAGATCCTCGGCGTCCAGGACCGGATCAAGTGGGTCGTCGGCCCCGGCGGCCACGGCACGCCGCTCGTCATCCGCGAAGGCGTCTACGAGTGGTTCAACCGCTGGCTGAATAACGGCAACCCGAACTGGAAGGAGCGCCCGGTGAAGATGTTCACCAATGAGGATCTGCGCGTCACGCCCTCCGGCCAGCTCGCCGCCTCCTCCCGCGACCTCACCGAAATCCTCCGCGAACAGCGCACCGCCCGCCCCGTCTCGGGCGATCTCGACAGCTTCGTCAGGAAACTCGCCGTCGTCGATCTCCCCGACCCCACGCCAACCGTCGAATCCACCGAAACAAAGGACGGCCTCGTCATCCGCAAAGTGACCATCACCACCGAACCCGGCGTCACCCTCTCCGGCTGGCTGGTCCGCCCCGACAAGCCCGGCCCGCTCCCCGGCGTCGTCCACTTCGAACGCACCGCCGCGCTCTCCGCCCGCGCCATCGAAATCGCCCAGGCCGGCGCCCACGTCTTCGCCCTCATGCCCCGCGCCCTCCCCGCCCCGCCTCGCTTCACCGAACACGGCGACTGGGAAGCCGCCACCCGCGCCTGGCTCACCGGCCGCAACCTGCCCGCCATGCGCGCCGTCGATCTCGCCGCCGCCGCCCGCGTGCTCCTCGCCCAGCCCGGAACCACCGCCCCCGTCCGCGGCGTCGCCGACGGCCCCTATGCCGTCTCGCTCCTCCTCGCCTCCCGCCTCGAGCCGCGCCTCGACCGCCTCTGGCTCGAACGCGCCCCGCACTCCTTCGCCCCGGTCTTCGAATCGCCCCGCCACCTCGGCCTGCACGACGCCGTCATGCCCGGCTTCTACACCCGCTGGGACCTCGCCGACCTCGCCCAGGGCCGCCAGGTCACCTGGATGCAGCCCAACGACTGG
>CAYMTH010000243.1:0-6894 GCA_964393235.1 uncultured Solibacteraceae bacterium
CGTCCGCTCCCGCGGACGCCACGCCAGCCCGAGCCGCGGCCCGATGTTGTTGCCGTCGAAATCCCACGCCGTCCGCGGCGTGTTGTTGACGCCCGCGAAGGTGACCACGCCCGGCGTATTGGAAACCGGATTGACGGCCTGCGTGTCGAACGCGTTGAACCGGTTATTGTCCTCCCGCCGCGGCGTCGTTCCCTCCCAGCGGACGCCGAGATTCAACGTCAGGGTCGTCGTGATGCGCCAGTCGTCCTGAATGTAGATGCCCCAGTATTCCGAGCGGGAGCGGATCGGGTCCGGCCGCAGAATCGACGCCCCGTTCGCTTCGCCGAGCAGGAACGTGGCAAACGCATTCCCGGTATTGGCGACGTTCGGCAACGCCGTGAGCAGCGGGGTGAAGGAGAAGTTGCCGCTCGACGAAGTGTCGGTGTCATCGTTGAAGATCCCGAACCGTCCCTCGATGCCGGCCTTCAGCGCGTGCTTGCCGCGAAACCAGGAGATCGCGTTCTGGACCTGGAAGTCGAGCAACGGGCTGGAGTACCGGAATGGCCAACCGCTCAGTCCCGTGAAGCCGGTGACGCCGATAATCGGGAAGCCTGCCTTGGAAACACCTTTCAACCCCGCCTGGCCGGCGAAATCGCTGTCCTTGCCGTAGCGCTGATTGAAAAAGTCGCGCCGGACCATCCCGAACTTGAACTCGTTCATCAGCGTCGGACGCAGCGTATGGTTCCACGTGCCGAGGATGTTGTGGGTGTTCTGGTCCGTCGTCGACGCCGAGCCGTCGCCCCGCGTATCGTCCCAGATGCCCGGATTCCCGGCATTGCTCTGCGCAAAAAAGTACCGGACCATCAACTGGTCCGCGGGCCGGATCTGGTGGTCGAAGCGGCTGACGTAAATGTTGCGGTTGGTGAAGGGGCGCGAGTTGCGCGAAAAGTTGTTGGCCCCGGTGACGGTGCCCGGCTGGTTGGGCGCGGGCCAGGCCGTCGCCAGCTTCACGGAGACCGGGTCCAGCCGGGCTTGCGGGATCAAGTTGCCGGCGAAGGGCTGGCGGGTGTTGCCGGCCGTCGTGGCCGGATCGTAGATCGGGATGCGAACGCCGCGCGCGTCCAGCGTCTGGGAGAAATCGCCCGCGCGCTGGGGGGCCGTCGGAACCGTCTGGATCGCGGTGGCGCCCGTCACCTGCTGCGTGCGTTCATAGGTGAAGAAGAAGTGGGTGCGGTCCTTCCGGACCGGACCTCCCAGCAGCCCGCCATACTGATGCTGCCGGAATTTCGGCCGCAACGCCGAAAAGAAGTTTCGCGCGTCGAAAGCTTCGTTGCGGATGTATTCGAACACGCCCCCGTGGAACGCGTTGGAGCCGGACCGCGTGGCGAGCGTGATCACCCCGCTTTGCGATTGCCCGTATTCGGCCGAATAGCTGTTGGCCACCACGCGGAACTCCTGCATCGCGTCCATGGGCAGCGGAACCTGGCTCTGGTTCACCGCCAGGCCGACGGTATTGGTGTGGTTGCCGCCGTCGAGCGTGAACTGCTGGTTCCTGGTTCTGCCGCCGCTGACGCTGAAGACCGGGATGTCTCCGGTGACGTTCTGAACGGCGGCTCCTGGAATCAGCGCCAGCAGCGCCGTCGAAGTGCGGTTGGGCATCGGCATGCCTTGGACCATCTCTTTTTCCACTAACTGCGTGACGCTGGAGGACTGGGTTTCGAGCACCGGACTGGCGCCGGTCACATTCACCGTCTCCTGCACATTGCCGACCGTGAGCGTGATGTCCACCTGCAGGGTTTGGCCGATCTGCACCGTCAACTGGCCGCGCACCAGTTTCTGGAATCCGGACGCTTCCGCTTCCAGGCGGTAGTTGCCGGGGATCAGGCTCGGACTGCGATAGAGGCCGGCTGAGTTGGCGATGGCGGCGAAGGCGACGCCGGAGTCTTCGCCGACGACCTGGACCTTGGCGCCCGGAATGATGGCCCCGGAGGTGTCCCGGACCAGGCCGGTGATCGTACTCGGGGTCGCCTGCCCCAGAGCGACGGCCGATATCACGGCGAGCAAATACAGTGTGCGCATTCGATTCCTCCGGGCGTCTGGGCCCATCCGCGATCTGCCAGCGTCCTGCCTGCGAGCCCACCGACCCTATCAGAACGCTTCGAGGGAAGTCAACGACGGCCCCCGCCCCCACCGCCCGACTGACCGTAAGGATCCCGCCACTCATTTCCAGTCGAAACGGCGGTAGACTGAATGGGCTGTTTCCTCTTTGAATGGAGACGATATGACGAAGTTCCTCCTCTTTGCGACGGCGCTCACGGCTGTCATTGTCAAAGGTCAGATACCTAAACTGCCGGACCCAAAGCCGGACACCAAGATCAAGAATGTTCGCACCCCGGAAGCACCGAAGCTTGAGGTGCCGAAGATCGAAACGCCGAAGCTCGATGCGCCGAAGCTTGAAGCGCCGAAACTGAATCCACCGAAGGTCGATCCGCTGTCATTGCCCATGCCCGCCAGCTTCGACGTGAAGGAGGCACAGGGAGCCCCGTTGCGCATGCCCCTGACAGGCAGCAACAAAGTCGTGCCGGAGCCGCCCAAAACGGTATTGAACGAGCGGTCGACGCTGTCCCGGAAGGCTTACATCCTGAACGACGCGAAGTGCCCGGTATTGATTGAAGACTTAAGCGCAACGCCGGTAGAAGGCAAGGATTGGCGAATGGTATTGAACGGTCAGATTCGCGCCCGCTCGGCCATTACCGCTGCCGATATTCGTTTCGCACTCTTTGATCTGTTCGGGAACCACGTCTCCACCAAGCAGACACTGGTGGTCGAAGACGTCGGGGCGGATGACGTGGCGTTAGTCGTCGGTCCGAGTTGGGCGACATCCGAGAAGGAAGTGAAGGTAATGCTGACCACGTTCGCTTTCGTTGCGCAGGTCCGATTGGCCGACGGAAGTGTCTGGAAGTATGATCCGCTTGACGTGGCGAGGGCACTGGACAAACTGAAGCTTCGAATTGACCCAGCTCGCTTGGAGCCATAGCTAGCAGGCCGACAGTCTACGCTCGATACGACATTGCGGATGGAGCGAATCCCATAAAGGGCGATCAGGTAACGTGAGATCAGTCTTCGGGCAACGCGCATCGGAATCCAGCTCCCCGACGACGATAGCGCTCCGGAACCTATAACGGTTGTGGGTTCCGAGTCACGACACTAATTCGAGCCATTATCGTGGTAGAAGAGTTCAATCGAGTTATCGTCCCTGATCTGGGAATCTTGTCTACCGGCATTTCGATCAACCAGGACCATCGAGATCGACAAAGTGAAACGAGCACCGGCGCATTCCTTCCTGTACGTCTGGCGACTCAAGAACTGGAGCATGAGCGACATCGGGATCGTGCCATTCTTCGGCGCTTTCCAATCCGGCGCCAAATCGACATTCGCGTTCTTGTCGAGCACAACATCGACCGTCAACGTATGGCGCCCGACTCCGCGGAAAGTCGCTCGGTTCATGTCGTTCACCACAGGCACGGACAGCACTTGCACACAACTCAGCCAACTTCGATTCAGATCGGCACTGCGGCATTCTGGAATAAGCAAAACGCCCACCACCAGAAACCGCGCGAAGGACCACAGGTCAAATGACATTGAGTTCCATCCCCTCCTTCCAATCAAACCATCTTGCCGCTTCTTTCCCGAATCAAAAGATTTTTGCCGATAAAGAGGGACCCATCATCGTTCCCTCGCGCTACCTCTGAGTACAGGTCTGCCCGTCTTCGTTTGTCACGCATAACTGTTTCTGCCAGCTAAACACCATAGACTTCCAATCCTTTCCGCATTCTGCATCTGCGTCATTGTTGTCAAATGCATACCAAACAGGAAATGCAAGATTTCGAAAGCTGGAACACGCATTAATCATTATCGTCACCTGCGTAACGAACGGACCGCCGATCCCAGTCTTTTTTCGAATGGCCGCTAAGAGCTCGCTTCCCTCGATGAGGTTGACTTTGGCAGGGCGGCACGACACCTTCATCTCGTCACCGAAACTCGTTCAGGATAGCGCCTGAACAGTCCATCGCTTCCCAAGGCCGGCCCGAACCAAGTCCACCTCGCACGCGCAGTCCGTTTCGTCGGACAAAACATGCGTACCGCCCTTCGGATCGATCACCGGCGTCCAGTCGCTTCCGGTTCCCGTTTGGGCAGGCTCCGACGGTTGCTTTTGCGGTGGCGGCGATGGCACGGCCGGGCTTTTCTGACGGGTACGCCGGTAACTGGCCGCAGAATGTCGAGCGGATAGAGGGAGCGGTGAGAATGTTTGGAACTTTAGGACGGAAAGCGGGCGATCATCATTTCGCGGTAGGCACTTTCCAGATGGCGGACGAAGGCATCGGGGTTGCCCAACGCGGAAGCGGCGAGGCGGGCGCGCATCTGGCCGCGCAGTTCCGCCAGCGCCGTGGGATCGGCGGCTTTTGCGATGGCGATGCGGCGGTACTCGTCCGGCGTGGCGGCCACCCAGTCGTCCAGGCCGTATTGCAGGTTCAGGTCGACGCCGACGCGGGCGACGTGGGCCGCGCCCGCCAGCACCACGAGCGGGACCCCCATCGCCAATGCCTCGCACGAAGTGGTGGTGCCGTTATACGGAAACGGATCGAGGGCGATGTCCATATCGGCATAATGCTCCAGGTGCACGCCGTGGGACGGCATCTGCGGGGCGAAGATCAGACGCTCGGAGGCGATGCCGTGCTGAGCGAAGTAGGAGGCAAAGTGCTCCAGCGCGGCGGGGTCCCGCGCGTCCCGGTGTTTGAGAAGCAGTTTCGAACCGGGAACGCCTTCCAGAATCCAGGCCCAAAGGCGAATCACGGCCGGGTCGATCTTCATGAAGTTGTTGAATGACCCAAAGGTGACGAACCCGTTGCGCAGGCAGGGGGGCGGCGCGACGGGGGGAATATAGGAGGGCGTGGCGTACGTGAGGAAACAGGGGAGACGGAAGAGGGTTTCGGAGTGGAACGCTTCGGTGAGCCCGGGGGGATCGGCCACGGCGTCGGTGATGCGGTAATCGACGGAAGTAAGGCCGGTCGTGTCGGGATAGCCGAGCCAGGTCACCTGGACCGGGGCGGGTTTGCGGGCAAACAGGAGCAGACGGCAGCCGCCGGAGTGACCGGCGAGATCGACGAGGATATCGATCTGGTCGGCGCGGATGAGCGCGGCGGCGGCATCGTCATCGAGATGGTAGATATCGCGCCAGCGGGGCCCGGCGAGTTCGACGAATTCTTTGGTGCCGGCGTCGGCGTCCGGGACGTTGGAGTAGCAGTAGAGTTCGACTTCGGCAGGGTTGTGGCGTTGGAGGACGGGGAGGAGAAAGCTGCGGACGGGGTGGAGGCGGTAGTCCGGGGAGACGTAGCCAACGCGGAGGGGGCGGCCGGTGGTTTCGGCGGGGACATGGGTGGGCTGGAGGGAGCGGAGGGGGGCTTCGTAGAGTTCGGCGAAGCGGAAGTGTTCGGCGGCGATTTCGGCCGGGGAGCACTCCAAGGGGTAGTGCATGCTGAAGAGATAGGGCGAATGGGTGCCGGGGCCGGGGACGTGGTGGAGCAACTGTCGCCAGAGATCGAGGGCTTCGGCCATGTTGCCCTGACTCATGAGCGAGCCGGCGATGGGGACGAGGGCGTCGTGGTGATCGGGGTCGAGTTCGAGGGCGCGGCGGGCGGCGGTGATGGCTTTGGCGGAGAGGCCGATGTCGGAGTAGATGCGGGCGAGGTGGACGTGGGTATCGGGGCGATCGGGATCGAGGGCGAGGGCGGCTTCGAGACGGTGGATGGCGGGGCCGAAGAGGCGGAGGGAGCCGAGGTGGGCGCCGAGATCGATGAGGAGGGCGACGTCCTCGGGGAGGAGGCGATTGGCGCGGAGGAGGAGTTCGAGCGCCTTTTGGGGGTTACCGAGATCGCGGGCGAGGAGGCCGAGGCGGTGGAGGGCGCCGGGGTGGCCGGGGTGGGCGCGGAGGACGGCGCGGGCGAGGGCTTCGGCTTCGCGGGGGCTGCCATTGGCGTGGAGGGTGGCGGCTTCGGCGAGTTGGGCTTCTGGATCCATAGCTACTGGCGTTCGTGGGGGAGCAGCCGGGCGTTGACGACGTCGAGATAGCGGGCGGCGGATTTGACGCCTGGGGCGAGGTTGAGCGTGGCGCGGAAGGCGACGGCGGCGCGCGCCCATTGCCCGAGCCGGGCGAGGGCGATGCCGAGTTGGAGATGGGCCGCCGGGGTTTCGTAGCGAAGGGCGATGGCCTGGAGGGCGAGATCGGCGGCGGATTCGGGTTGGCGGCGGAGGTTGTGGAGGGAGGCGAGGCCGGCGAGGGCATCGGGGGAAGCGGGGTCGAGGCGGAGGGCGGTGGAGTAGGCGGCTTCGGCCCGGGCGGGGAAGCGCTTGGAGAGGTAGATATTGCCGAGGAAGGAGTGGAGGGCGGCGGAGTTTTCGCCGAGTTTGGCGGCCTTTTCGAGGTCGGCCTGGGCGAGGGCGGTTTGGCGGCGGTGGCTATAGATGACGCCGCGGAGGAAATAGGCCCAGGCGTGGGGTTCGTGGCCATCGATGAGGGAATTGAGCAACGTTTCGGCCTGCTCGACGCGGCCGAGGACGATGCAGCATTGGGCCAGGGTGCGCTGGTAGCGGATGTCTTCGGGGGCTTCTTCGGCGAGGGATTCGAGGATGGGCAGGGCGAGGTGGGGGCGGCCGGTGCTCATGTAGACGCCGGCGAGGTGGAACTGTTCCTGTTCGGCGGGGGATTGCGGGTCGGAGGCGACCATGGCGAGGAACTGGGTGGCGAGGCCGGCGGCGTCTGGGGAGAGGGGGGCGGGACCGGCGGTGGCGGTGAGGGGGCGGCCGTCGAGGTTTTCGGCGGGGAGGCCGAGAAGGTGGAGGACGGTGGGGGCGATG
>CAYMTH010000243.1:6904-7574 GCA_964393235.1 uncultured Solibacteraceae bacterium
GAGCAGCACAAGGCACGCGAGCAGCAGAAGGCACGCGAGCAGAGAATACCACCCAACCCGAGCGAGCCAGAGTCCCGGGGGGGGGGGGCCTTGGCGGGGCCACGGGATGGTGCAGCGGACGGGGGAGGGAAGGGGGGGGGGGGGGGGGTGGGGGTAGGGGGGGGGGGGGTGGGGGGTGGGGGGGGGGCGACGGTGGGGGCGCGGAGGCAGAGGAGGCCGGGGCGGGTGACCCAGGCCTGGTGGTCTGTAAAGCTGGTGGAGTTTTTAAGGGGGCGATCGGCACCGGCGGCGAAGCCGTAGGGGGCGACGAGGAGGACGGCGGCATCGGGGCCGGCGAGATCGAGCAGGGTCCCGAGGAGCATATCGTGGAACCGGTAGATGGCGGGGAGGAGAGCGCCGTAAATTTCGTGGTCGGCCGGGGAGACGTGGGCCATGCGGGGCGGGAGGTATTCGGCGAATTGTACGGAGAAATAGGCGAGGGCGTCGTAGTGGACGGCGGCGAAATCCCAGGGGTGATCGGCGAGTGCGTGGGTGGCGGCGTTGTGGAGCGAGCAGGCGATGGCGAGGCCGTTGGCGAGGCGGCCGAGGCGGTCGTCGTAGCGTTGATCGATGGTGTGGACGAGAGGGAGGAGTTCCTGGAGGGCGGCGGGGGGGAAGTCGGAGGCGGGGA
>CAYMTH010000244.1:0-363 GCA_964393235.1 uncultured Solibacteraceae bacterium
ACCTGCCGCCCTATGCGTCCGTGCTCGTCGCCGGCGCCGCGCTCCTGCTTCTGCTTCGCTCGGTCCCGGCCTCCGGTCCCCGGTCCGCTTCCGTCGCCTGGTGGTTCTCCCTCCCGACGCTCCTCACAGGTCTCGGCGGCGCCGCCTGCAGCGGTCTGTTCGTAGTTATCGTCGAAATGGACCGCCGCCGCCGCGCGGCGTATGGCTTCGATCACTCCCCCGCCGGCGCCGCCATGATGGCCGTCCTCGCCGGATCGATCGCCCTCGTCTTCACCGGCGTCCTCTTCTTCTGCCTCAGCCTCTGGCTCCGGCGTCGCAAACCGACCCCTGTGGTATAAGAAAAGATTCGCAACGGAGGGTTTC
>CAYMTH010000244.1:373-7571 GCA_964393235.1 uncultured Solibacteraceae bacterium
TTCGAGTGAGCGCTACTTCAGAGCAGCAGCAGCAAAAGGGCTTCTACGGCTGGTGGATCTCCATCGCCGCGTTCTTCACGTTCGGCCTCGCGGTAGGCATCCCGTATTACGGGATGGGCTTCTACTACGACTACTACCAGAAGCAGTTCGGCTGGACCCGCCCCGAAATGACGCTCGGCTTCCCCCTCGCCGTCATCCTGACGCTTTGGGTCGGTCCCACCGTCATGCATCGCTTCTCGCCGCGGATCCTCATGATGATCGGCGCGGCCCTGACGGCGCTCTCCTTCATCGGCTTCTCGAAAATGTCCGGCGAGCTCTGGTTCTACTACGCGATGTGGACCCTCTATACCGTCGGCTACATCCTCTCCGGTCCCATCCCGCACCAGATCATCATCTCGCAGTGGTTCAAGCGCAACCGCGGCAAAGCCATGGCCGCCACCTACCTGGGTGTCGGCGCCTTCGGCGGCCTCGTCGTCAAGTACTTCGCCGCCCCCATCACCGCCGCCACCAACTTCCAGAACGCTCTCTTCTGGACCGGCATCGTCGTCCTCCTCGTCATCCCCATCGCCTTCTTCGTGGTGCGCGACAAACCCTCCGACATGGGCCAGACCCCCGACGGCCTTCCCGTCGCCGCCGCCGAAGTCCCTCAGCCGCCCCGCGCCATGGGCGATCTTCTCAAGCAGCGCTCCTTCTGGCTCCTCCTCATCGGCTCCCTCTGCTCCATCGGGTCCATCGGCTCCATCAACTTCCACATGAAGCTCGTTTTCAAGGAACAGGGCTTCACCGATCAGGCCACGCTCGACGGCGTCTTCGGCAACGCCAACATGCTGATCCTCTTCTCCTCCATCGGCGGCCGCATCGTCATGGGCTACCTCGCCGACAAGTTCAATAAGAAGTACGTCATGGTGACCACCTACTTTCTGGTCGCCTCCACCATCCCGCTCCTCTTCCTCGTGCGCCCCGAAACCCCCGAATACGTCTACATCTTCGCCATCCTCTTCGGCTTCGGCATGGGCGCCGACTACATGCTCATCCCCCTCATGGCCGCGGAGCAGTTCGGCGTCAATACCCTGGCCCGCGCCATGGCCATCATTCTCCCGGCCGACACCATCGGCCAGACCTGGTTCCCCTACCTCGTTTCCCACATCCGCGAAGGTTCCGGCACCTACGCCGTTGCGCTTAACATAGTATTTGCGATGGCCGCCCTCGGCGCCACCGCGATATTCATGTTGCCTTCGCACGGGAAAAAGGGATGAAGCACTTTACCTATAAGAACCTCGATCAACTCAAGCAGGAAGCCGAAATACTCACCCAGTTCGTCCGGTTCGAAGAGGATAAGGAAAAGGTAAAGCAGCTCCTCGGCCGCAAAGTCCAGGTCGGGCCCGTCACCCTCGGTAACTCCATGGCCATCCACCCGATGGAAGGCTGCGATTCCGATCTCGACGGCAACCCCGACGAACTCACCATTCGCCGCTATGAGCGCTTCGCCCTCGGCGGCGCCAAGCTCATCTGGTTCGAAGCCACCGCCGTCCGCAAGGACGGCCGCGCCAACCCGCGCCAGCTCTGGATCCACGACGGCAACGTCGAAGTCTACAAGTCCCTCCACGACCGCATCCTCTCCCTCCACAAAGAGCGCTTCGGCACCACCGACGACCTCATCGTCCCCATCCAGCTCACCCACTCCGGCCGCTACTCCTACCCCAACCGCATCATCGCCTATCACAACCCGCTGATTGACGCGAAAACGGCCACCCCCGCCTCCCAGGCTCCCATCTCCGACGAAGAGCTCGAAGCGCTCGAAGATCAGTATCTCTACGCCGCCAAACTGGCTTACAAAGCCGGCTTCCGCGCCATCGATCTTAAGGTCACCCACGGCTACCTGCTCAGCGAATTGATGGGCGCCAAGACCCGCGAGGGCTGCTACGGCGGCTCACTCGAGAACCGCACCCGCTTCATCCGCAACGTCATCGCCAAGGTCAAGGCCGAGTTCGGCTCGGACATGCTGATCGCCATGCGCCTCGGCTGCTTCGATTCGGTGCCCTACAAGATCAACTCCGAAACGAAACTCGGCGAGCCGCTCCCCTACGAAGTGCCGTACCCCTACGGCTGGGGCGTCAACCCGGAGGACCCGCTCTCGGAAGACCTCACCGAAGTGAAGCAGGCGATCTCCTGGTTCAAGGACTGGGGCGTGCAGCTGCTCAACGTCTCCATCGGCTGCCCCTACTACAACCCCCACATCGGCCGGCCCTTTGAAAAGCCCGACGAAGGGAACTACGAGGAGCCCGAGCACCCGCTCACCGGCGTCGACCGCCACTTCCGCATCTCCGGCGAGCTGCAGCAGACCTTCCCCGATCTCCCCATGGTCGGCACGGGCTACTCCTGGCTCCAGATCTACGCGCTCAACGCCGCCGCCCGCAATATCGAATCCGGTCGCATCCGGATCTTCGGCATCGGCCGCAACGCCCTGTCCTATCCGGACTTCGCCGTCGACGCCCTTGCCAAGGGTGAACTCGACGAAATCCGCGTCTGCAAGACCCTGACCTACTGCACCTTCCTGATGCGCCAGAAGAACCACCCGCTCGGCCAGTTCCCCGCCGGCTGTCCGCCGTTCGATAAACTGGTCTACGGCCCCATCATGAAGCAGGCTCGTGAGGCATTCCGCAGCCAGCAGAAGTAGGTACGCATGGCGACAGTCCGGGCGGTGCTCTTCCGCACCTCGACGGAAACTGGCCGCGCTGCATCGAAAGCGGCCCCGCTCACGTTTCCGGAGTTTCCTCCGGCCGCGCGAACGACTGCGTTAGCTGCTCGGCGATATCACCGGGGCGTGTCCCCTCCGGGCCTTTGCGTATTCCGCTATCCGTGATTCTTCAGGACCCGTTACAAAAACCACTTCTTTCAGGCATCACCATGAACCGCCGTCAACTCCTAGCCACCACCCCCCTCCTCGCCGCGCAGGCCGCCGCCTCCGCCCAGTCCAAACCCATCGCCCTCCCTCAGGCCAAAATCGACGCCCTCGACAAAGCCGTCGACGCCTACATCGCCCGCCAGATCCTCGACAAAAATCACAAATACTACGGCGCCTACGCCGACGACTACGGCCTCTTCTACGGCGGTACCCCCGGCGGCATCATCGACGGCTTCCTCGCCGCCTACGTCCATCCCCAGTCCCGCCACTACAAGTCCGCCCGCGTCGCCGAGCGCATGCAACTCGCCGCCGCCGCCTTCGGCCGTGTCCAGACCCCGGACGGCAACTTCAACCTCCCTATCACCAACTTCAACTCGCCTCCCGATACCGCCTTCATCATGCAGGCCATGAGCCTCACCCTCATGAACGCCCGCCAGTACAACTTTCCTGACCTCGAGAAATGGCTCCTCCCCGCCGTCGAAAAGGCCGGCAATGCTCTCGCCCGCGGCGGCATGCACACGCCCAACCATCGCTGGGTTGCCACCTCCGCCCTCGCCGGACTTCACCAGCTCTACCAGACCCCGGCCTACAAGAACCGCGCCGAACAGTGGCTCGCCGAGTCCATCGACCAGGACGCCGACGGCCAGTACACCGAACGCTCCACCATCGGCTACAACGGCATCTGCAACCGCGCCTTCGTACTCATCGCCGAATGGCTCGGCCGCACCGATCTCCTCCAGCACCCCCGCAAGAACCTCGACGCCTCCCTTTACCTCCTCCACGCCGACGGCGAAGTCGTCACCGAAATCTCCCGCCGCCAGGACCTCAACCAGCGCGGCACCCTCTACAACCACTACACCGCCCTCGCCTATCTGGCCTGGAAGGACCAGAACCCCCTCTACGCCAACCTCGCCCGCCAGTTCGAACCCGTCTACGCCTCCGTTTCCCACCTCCTCCGCTGGCCCGAGTTCACCCGGAAGCTTCCAGAGCCCAAACCCCTTCCCGACAACTACGAGAAGGTTTTCCCCACCGTCGGCCTCGCCCGCATCCGCCGCGGCCCCACCTCTATCTCCATCCTCCAGGCCCGCGACCGCTTCTTCACCTTCCGCTCCGGCGCCGCCGTCGTCAACGCCGTCCGTTTCTCCTCCGCCTTCTTCGGCCGCGGCCAGTTCGTCTCGAAAACCCTCGCCAAATCGGGAGACTCCTACGTCCTCGAACAGAGCCTCGAGGCCGGCTACTACCAGCCCTTCGTCCCTACCCGCCAGGTCGATACCGAAACCTTCGACAATACCCGCCGCGAGCGCCAGCGCACCGAAGTCTGCCGCCTTGCCTACAAGGCCACCGTCACCGAAACCCCCACCGGCTGCAAACTCCGTATCCAGGCCTCCGGCACCGACGAGGTCCCCCTCACCATCGAAATCAACCTCCGCGAAGGCATGCAGATCAGCGGGGCCGAAAAATCCACCCAGTTCAAGGACGCCTGGCTCCTCAAGTCCGGCTTCGCCGAAGTCTCCTCCGGCGCGGACAAAATCCGCATCGGACCCGGCGCCTGCCCGCATACCTACCTCGAAGTCCGCGGCGCCCGGCCCCGGCTCGAAGGCCCCAGTCTCTTCCTCACCGGCTTCACCCCCTTCGACCACACGATAGAATTTGCGAAGACGTCATAAAAATCGATCTGCTTCGTCGGATATAATTGCGCAAGGTGCAAAAGACTCTTTCCAGACTCCGCAATGTGGCTCTCGGCGCGACAGCGCTGTGTCTTGCGGTGTCGTTTGGCCTGGCCCTGGCCGGTTCGCCGTCCGTTGACCGCCTCTCGCGGCAACAGCAGCGCTCCCGCGTCCAGCGCTATCCGCGCCAGCGCATGTGCCCTGGCATCTCCCAGGAACCCTGCGCCCTGCAGGCTGCGTTCAACAAGGTTCGGCATGTATCCGATCCGCCCGCGGCTCCACCCGGCGTTCTCGACGCCGTGGTGTTCACTTTCGTCGCCCTGATCGAACCGTCTCCGATCAGCCGGCCGGCTACTCCCTCCCTCCCTTCTTTCCAACTCCCCCGCCCGCCCCCCGCTCGCGCCTAGACACGCTGCAATTCCTTCCATTCCAACTGCAAACCAAGTCGAAAAGACCAGGAGTGTCTCTATGCGTAAGCTCGTCTCCGGGTACCGGAAATTCCGTTCCGAAGTGTACCCCGATCATAAGGAAGATTTTCTTCGTCTCGCGTGCGGGCAGAAGCCCCGCGCCCTCTTTATCACCTGTTCCGATAGCCGGATCGTTCCGGACATGCTTCTGCAGTCCGGCCCCGGCGAACTGTTCATCTGCCGCAACGCCGGCAATATTGTCCCCGGCCACGGCGACCACAACGGCGGCGTCTCCGCTACCATCGAGTACGCTGTCCGCGTCCTCGAGGTCAGCCACATCATCCTCTGCGGCCACTCCGACTGCGGCGTCATGCACGGCCTCCTCCACCCGGACCGCGTCGCCAAGCTCCCCAACGTCTCCCACTGGCTGCAGTACGGCGCCCGCGCCCGCGCGGCCGTCGACGAGATCTGCGAAGGCCATTCCGATGAGGACAAGGTCATGGAGCTCGCCCGCCAGAACGTCCTCGCCCAGATCGACAACTTGAAGACCCACCCCTCCGTCGCCGCCGCCATCGTCAAGCGCGGCATGCAACTCCACGGCTGGGTCTACGACATCGAACACGGCGAGATCCATGCCTGGTCCCCCGCGGAAGGCAAGTTTATTCCGCTCGAAAACGCGCCCGTCCTCGAACCGGAACTGGCCGCCGTTTAATCCGACCTGGAGAGTTCCGCCATGCGTAAAGAATTTCTTGGCGCCGACCTGCTCGGGTCCGTCGTCGTATTCCTTGTCGCGCTGCCCCTTTGCATGGGTATCGCCATCGCCTCCGGCGTGCCCCCGGCTTCCGGCCTCGTCACCGGCATCATCGGCGGCATCGTCGTCGGCTCCCTTTCCGGCTGCCCGCTGCAAGTCAGCGGGCCCGCCGCCGGGTTGTCCGTCATCGTCTATCAGCTCATCCAGGAACACGGGATCGCCATGCTCGGTCCCATCGTCCTGCTCGCCGGCCTGATGCAGGCCGCCGCCGGACTCCTCCGCGCCGGCCAGCTCTTCCGGTCCATCTCGCCGGCCGTCATCCAGGGTATGCTCGCCGGCATCGGAGCGCTCATCTTCGCCGCGCAGATCCACGTCATGGTCGACCATTCCCCCAAGGCCGGCGGCCTCGCCAACTTCGCCGCCATCCCTGAATCGGTCGCCCTCCTGTTCTCCGATACCGACCACGACCATCACATGGCCGCCATCGTTGGCTTCGTCACCCTCGGCGTCATGCTCGCCTGGACCTACCTCGCCAAGGGACGCGCCAAAACGGTTCCCGGCGCGCTTCTCGGTGTCATCGCCGGAACCACCCTCGCCCAGTTCGGCCAGTGGCATATCCACTACGTCAAGCTTCCGGACTCCCTCGGCGACTCGTTGAAGATGACCCACCCCGGCGACCTCCTCGGTCTCTTCTCCATGGAGATTTTCTGGGAGGCCCTCGCCCTCGCCTTCATCGCCTCGGCCGAAACGCTTCTATCCGCCGCCGCCGTCGACCAGATGGCCAAGGGCCAGCAGAAGACCAACTACGATCGCGAGCTCTTCTCCCAGGGCATCGGCAACACCCTCTGCGGCCTCCTCGGCGCCCTCCCCATGACCGGCGTCATCGTCCGCTCCGCGGCCAACGTCAATGCCGGCGCCAAGACCCGCCTGTCCGCCATCTTCCACGGCGTCTGGCTCGCCATCCTCATCGTCGTCTTCCCGCATGTCCTGGAACTCGTGCCCACCGCCTCGCTCGCGGCCATCCTCGTCTTTACCGGCATCAAGCTCCTCGATATCCCCACCTTCCGCCACCTCAACCGCTACGGCTGGCAGGTCGCTTCGATCGCCGTCCTCACCACGGTCACCATCGTCTGCTCCTCCCTGCTCACCGGGATCGTGCTCGGCATTGCCCTCTCTCTCATCAAGCTGATCTGGGCCATCTCGAACCTCGAAGTGGCCGTTGATACCGATCCGCTTTCCGATCGAGTGGACGTTAAGTTCACCGGCTCGGCCAGCTTCATCAACCTCCCGCGCTTTACCGACGCGCTTGAGTCGCTGCCTCCCGCCACCGAAACTCACGTCCACCTTCGCGGTCTCAGCTACATCGACCATGCCGTCGTCGAAGCCCTCTCCAACTGGGAGAAGACCCGCGCCTCCCGCGGCAATCAGGTCCATGTCGAATGGGACGAACTCATGAACCTGTACCGCG
>CAYMTH010000245.1:0-5779 GCA_964393235.1 uncultured Solibacteraceae bacterium
GGGAGGCGCGGAGGCCGAGGGCGAGGAGGTTCCTGCTCATGTCGCCGAGCAGGCGGCGGTGGGCGTCGAAGCGCTGCGGGTAGACTTCGCCGTCGCGGCGGATGAAGGGGGAGGCGGGGTCCTTGGGGTCGGGCCACCAGTAGGGGGCCTCGCTGTAGTAGTCGTTTTTGGCGGGGAGCCGGGAAGGTGCCGGGGCCGAGGTGATGGTCCAGGGGCCGGCGGCGAGGGCGGAGCGGGTGGCGCGGTCGAGGCCCTCGGCGGAGGCCCCGGGATCGACGAGGAGCGCGATCACGAGGAGGAGATCGTTCATAGCCAGCCGGCTTCGGCGGAGAGCTTCCGGAGCGCGTCGAGGTCGCGCTTCATGGCGGCGAGCACTTCGGATTTGGAGATGGTGATCTTCGTCGCGCCCTTGTCGGCGCCGCCGAGGTCGTACTCGTAGTGAACCTGGACGGGGCCGGAGAACCCGGCGGCCTTGGCCATTTTCAGGTATTCGAGCGTGTGAACCATGCCCTTGCCGATGGGGCACCACTCGACGCGCCAGCGGCCCTTGGCGTCGCGGGACCAGAGGAAGTCCTTGAGGGCGATGCCGCCGGTGTGCGGGAGGGCGAGTTTGGCGGAGTGGATCCAGCCGCCGAGGCCGCCCTCGATGGTGGCGTGGGCGATGTCGAAGTTGAAGCTGACGTGGCGCGGGTCGGTGTCGCGGAGGAGCATCCAGAGGTCCCACTGCGAGGCGCCGACGCGGCCGGCGCCGGAATGGGTGTGGTACATGGCGGTGAGGCCGAGTTGTTTATTGAACGCGGCGAGGTCGCGCACGCGCGGGGCGAATTCCTTGAGCTGATCGGGGAGGGGCGCGCCGTCCTTGTATCGGAAACCGTCCCAGCGGTAGTGGGTGACGCCGACGCCTTTGGCGGTGCGGAGGACGCGCTCGGCGTGGGGCGTGGACATGTCGCCGATGTCGGTGGTGATCATGGTGAGCTTGAGGCCGGCGGCGCGGATGGCGGCGGCGGCTTTGGGCAGGTCGTCGGTGACGCGTTCGGGAGTGACGTGGCCGCCTTTGCGAACGGTGAGGTCGACGCCTTCGAAACCGATCTCTTTGGCGGCGGCGGCCATTTCGTCCCAGTTGAGGAAGTGGAGGTGCTTGGAGAAGACGCAGAACTCCATCTTGCCGGGGGCGGCGAGGGCGGCCGGGGCGGCCATGGCGGCGGCGAGGAAAGCTCGCCGGTTCACTCCGTTGCTTGTTACCATCCCTTACAAGCTCTCCCATTTGGGGGCGCGGCGCAACCATGTCCAACTCGCCTTTCGACGGTGTCCGATTTACCTGCCAGCCGGGCTGCACGGCGTGCTGTGAGCGGAAGGGGTTTGTTTATCTGACCGAGGAGGATGTCGCGAAGGCGGCGGCCTATTTGGGCATGCCGGCGGAGGATTTCGAGCGGAAGTACATCTACCGCACGAAGCACCAGCGGCGACTGCGGAAGCCGCGCGGGAAAGAGTGCGCGTTCCTGGGCGAAGGGGGCTGCACGATCCACCCGGCGAAGCCGACGCAGTGCAGGCTGTTCCCGTTCTGGCCGTATTTGCTGGGGTCGCGGCTGGAGTGGGCGGCGACGGCGAAGTGGTGCCCGGGGATCGGGAAGGGCGAGTTGATTCAGATCGGAACGGCGATGGAGATCGCCGCCGAGATGGACACGGCGTATCCGGGATTCTTTTAGTCAGCGCAGGCGGCGCGGCGGCGTTTGGCGATGTCGAAACAGTCGCCGGGGTTGAGGAAGTAGTAGGGCTTGCCGTCGGGGCCGGGCAGGTAGTTGGCGTCGTAGATGGCGACCTTGCTGACGCCGACGACGGAGAAGAGATTGCCGTGGACGACGACGGCGGTGCCTTCGTCGAGGCCGAGGCCGAGGATCTCGGGTTTGAGCGCGACGACCTGCACCATGTCGTTTTCGCGTTTGCGCTTGATGAGGTGCTGGTCGATGGCGACGAAGGAGAGGAAGCCCATGCCCTCCTCGTAGCCCTTGGCCATCATGATGGTGTTGCCTTCGCGGGCGCCGCGGACGAGGTAGGAACCCTGGATGGTGGCGCCGGCGGAGGAGCCGGCGATGACGCCGCCGCGGTCGAGGAGGGCTTCAAGGGCACGGTGGGTTTTCGTGTGGAGGTAGGAGTCGACCAGGCGCCACTGGCGGCCGCCGTCGAACCAGACGGCTTTGGCGGATTTAAGGGGGGCGAGGAAGGCGTCGGTGTCGGCTTCGGCTTTGTTGCGCGTGTGGAGAAGGGTGAGGTTCTTGAAGCCGTGGAGGCGGAGGGGGTGGTGGGCGAGATGGGTGGACGAGTAAGTGGCGGCGTCTCCCGCGGTGGGGATGACGACGACCGGGGCGTCGAGGCCACCGGCAAGTTGGGCGAAACGGTTGAGAATTTCGGGGCCGACGTGGCCGCCGCCGATGGGGATGACGTAGCCCTTGGCGGGGCCAGAGGCGGGGCTGTGGAAGGCGGCGTTGGTTTGGAGGAGGAGGGCGAGGAGGAGCGCGGGGGACATGGGTTGGTGACAGGATAGCAGGGGCGGAAGCCGGTATCCTGTAGGTTGGCCTTCGAATTTTCTCACCGGCTGGAATGGACGCTGGCGGCGAACCGGCTGTCGCAAGCGGTGGCGGCGCGGCGGCCGCGGCTCGATCTGACAGCGTCGAACCCGACGCGGGCGGGCCTTGTATATCCGCCGGAGATCATGCAGTGTTTTCTCGACCCGCGCTCGCTGGTGTATGAGCCCGACCCGCGCGGGATCGCGGCGGCGCGCGAGGCGCTCGGCCTGGGGCCGCACACGCTGCTGGCGGCGTCAACGTCGGAGGCCTACGGGTGGCTGTTCAAGCTGCTGTGCAACCCGGGCGACGCGGTGCTGGTGCCGCGGCCGTCGTACCCACTGTTCGAGTTTCTGGCGAAGCTGGAGGCCGTCGAGGTGCACCAGTACTCGCTGCGGTACGCGGAGGGATGGTGGCTCGATTTCGAATCGCTCGAGCGGCAGATGACCGCGCGGACGCGGGCGATTCTGTTCGTCCATCCGAACAACCCGACGGGGAGCTACCTCAAGAAAACGGAACTGGCGCGGCTGGCGGAACTGTGCGCGCGGCGGGGCGTGGCGCTGATCTCGGACGAAGTTTTCGCGGAGTATCCGCTCGAGGACGACCCGTCGCGGGCGGCGACGCTCGGCGACAACGGGACGTGCCTGACGTTCGTGCTGGGCGGCCTGTCGAAGACGGCCGGGATGCCGCAGATGAAGGCGGCTTGGGTGACGGCGTCGGGCCCGGCGGCGGGCGAGGCGGCGGCGCGGCTCGAGTTGATTGCCGACACGTATCTCTCCGTGGCGACGCCGGTGCAGCACGCGCTGGCGGGCCTGCTGCGGTACGGAGCCGACGTGCGGGAGCAGATCCAGCGGCGTACGCGCGCGAACCTCGGCCGGCTGCGGGCGTCCGGTTTGCGGCCGCTGCACGTGGAGGGCGGATGGTACGCCGTGATTCCGACCCCGCGGACGCACGGCGAGGAAGAGTGGGCGCTGCGTCTATTGGACGAAGACGGCGTGTTGACGCAGCCGGGGTACTTCTACGACTTCGAAAGCGACGGGTGGCTGGTGCTGAGCCTGCTGACGCCGGAAGCGGACTTCGCTTCCGGCGTCGCGGCGATCGAACAACGATTTACTGCTTGATGATCTGGCCGTCGGCCTTGCGGACTTCGCCCCAGCCGCCGTTGAGCTGGCCGCGTTCCCCGCGCTCGTTCTGGCCGAAGGGATACTTGGCGGCGGCCTTCTCGTTGACCTCGATGCCCCAGCCGGGCTTCTCGGTGGCGTAGAGGTAGCCGTCCTTGAACTCGGGCACGCCGGAGAAGACCTCGCGGGTAGTTTCGCCGAAGGGCGAGTATTCCTGGACGCCGAAGTTGTAGCTGACGAGGTCGAGCGCGACGTTGGCCGCGTGACCGATGGGCGAAACGTCGCCGGGCCCGTGCCAGGCGGTGCGGACGCCGAAGGCCTCGCCGAGGATGGCCATCTTACGGCACGGGGTGAGGCCGCCGGCCTGCGAGACGTGGACGCGGATGTAGTCGATGAGCCGCTCGGAGATGAGCGGGGACCATTCGTGGGGCGAGTTGAACAGTTCTCCCATGGCGATGGGAGTGGTGCAGGCCTGCCGGATGAGGCGGAACCAGGCGATATCCTCGGGCGAGAGCGGATCTTCGAGGAAGAAGAGGCGGTACTTTTCGCAGTCCTTGGAGAACTGGAGCGCCTGGGTGGGGGTGATGCGCTCGTGGACGTCGTGGAGGAGTTCGAGTTCCTCGGGGAGTTCCTTGCGGCAGAGCTCGAACATCTGGTGGGCGCGACGGATGTAGGCGGCGGGTTCGAAGACGGGCTTATTGTGCAGCGCCTTGACGCGCGCTTCGCCGCGGCCGGAGCCGTAGCCGGCCATGCCGGGGACGCCGACCTGGACGCGAACGTGGCGGAAGCCTTGGGCCATGTATTTGCGAACACTGTCGACGACTTCCCGGGGGTCGCCGCCGGAGGCGTGGCCGTAGCAATCGGCGGCCTCGCGGACCTTGCCGCCGAGGAGCTGATAGACGGGCATGCCGGCCATGCGGCCCTTGATGTCCCAGAGCGCCTGGTCGACGCCGGAGATGCCGTTGTTGAGCACGGGGCCGTTGCGCCAGTAGCTCGAGTTGTACATGGCCTGCCAGAGGTCGTCGATGCGGTCGGCCTTCTGGCCGATGAGGAACGGCTTCAGGTAGCGGCGGACGGCTTCGACAACGAGATCGGCGCGCTGCGTGAACGTGGCGCAGCCGTAGCCGTAAAGGCCGTCCTGATCGGTGACGACCTTGACGACGACCAGGCGCAGTCCGGCGGGCGCGGTGGCGATCACCTGCACATCCTTGATGATCGGGGAACTCAGGCCGCGCACGGCGCGATCGGCCTGCTGCTGGGCCGCGAGGTGGCGCTGCGACAGCATTGTCGCGGGCAGGGCGCCCATGGCCATCCGCATCAATTTCCGGCGGTTCATTTCTTCTCCTCTACCATTCGCTTCAAGGTATCCAATTGCTTGGTGAGGTTGCGGTCGCGCAACCCCAGGAGGACAGCATATCCCGCGAGAAGGCCCCACGCCACCGCGAGGCCGTAAAACATGTAAGTGATATTGCGTTCGTCCATGGGGAATCCTGTATTAGTTCAAGGCATGCGCGTAGCGGCGCAGCGCGTCGATTTCGCGTTGGACCTCTTCCTGGCGAAGCCGGATGAGCACGAAGATGATGGCGAGCATGAGGAGCGCCAGCGTGTTGATGTAGAGCATGTTCTCCATGATCGGATCGATGCGCTGGACACCGCCGGTACGGATGGAGAGCACGGGGCCGGGATGCTGGGTGCGCCACCATTCGATGGCTTTCCAGGTGACGGCGACGGAGGCGGAGGCGAAGACGGAGAGCACGGCGGAGTTCTTGGCGCGCTCGGTAGGATCGTCGATGGCCGAGCGGAGCATCAGGTAGCCGAAGTAGACGAGCCAGCAGATGAGCGCCCAGGTGAGGCGCGGGTCCCAGGCCCACCAGATGCCCCAGGAGATGCGGCCCCAGATCATGCCGGTGATCAGGTTGACCGCGGCGAAGGCGAGGCCGGTTTCGGTGGCCGAGACGGCGAAGGCGTCGTACTTCTGATCCTTCTTGACGAGGTAGAGAATGCTGCCGATGAGCGAAGCGAGATAGCAGCAGGCGGCGGTGAGGACCGCGGGCAGGTGGTAGTAGAAGATGCGGTAGATGGGGCCCTGTTCCATCT
>CAYMTH010000245.1:5789-7559 GCA_964393235.1 uncultured Solibacteraceae bacterium
AAAGAATGACGTATAAGTTGCGCAGCAGCAGGGGGCCAGCCACCGCGCCGAGAGCCAGAATGATTTTCGTGCGCATGGGGTGTCGCTCCTATCGAACCAGAATCGTTTCGGCGAGATAAACCGAGAGCGTTGTGAACATGATATTGAATCCGATCAGGAGGCGGAGCCAGACGGTGAAGTCGCTCGGCAGGGCCTGGCCGGTGAGCAGGGTATTGGTGAGCATCATCACGGAGAGCAGGGCCGGGATGAGCATCGGGTAGAGCAGCATGGGCAGCATCAACTCGCGGAGGCGGAGGGTGACGGTGAGCGCGCTGAAGAAAGTGCCGGCGCAGGCGAGCGCCCAGGTACCAAGGGCGAGGACGCCGAGCAGGCCCCAGATGCTGCGCCACCAGGTGATGTTGTAGAAGATCCCGAAGACGGGCAGGCAGATGCACTCGATGCCGTAAAGGAGCACAAACGAGGCGCAGGCCTTGCCGATGAAGAGGCTGGCGCCGGAGGCGGGCGAGGAGACGAGGACGTCGATGCAGTCGTTGGGCAGTTCGCGCGCGAAGGACCGGTTGACGATGAGGGCTCCGGCGAAGGCGAAGACCATCCACAGGAGGCCGCCGCCGAACTCGGCGATCATGTCGGGCGTGGGGTCGAAGGCGAAGCTGAACAGCAGCAGGATGACGACCGAGAACGACATGGTCGAGTTGATGGACTCTTTGGTGCGGAACTCGCTGCGGAGATCCTTGGCGGCGATGGCGGCGGCGTGGCGGAGGGTGGTCATGCGGCGCTCCCGTAGGTGCGGTAGAGGTAGCCGGGGTCGCCGATCATCTCCTGCGTGCGGTCGCCGAAGTGGAGGAGTTTGCCGCGGTCGAGGAGGGCGACTTTGCTGGCGAGTTCCATGGCCTCGCGGATCTGGTGGGTGGAGAGGATGATGGTGGCGCCGTGGGCGCGGGCGTCGGCGAGCAGCGACTGGAGCAGGGCGATGGCTTTGTCGTCGAGCGATGTGAACGGCTCGTCGAGCAGGAGCAGGCTGGGCCCGTGGAGGAAGGCGCGGGCGACGGCGAGGCGCTGGCGCATGCCGCGCGAGTACTCGCGGACGGGCGAATCGGCGACGTGGGAGAGATTGACGCGGCCGAGCCAGTCGGTGACCATGTCGTTGGTCACGTTGTAGAGGGCGCCGAAGGTCTTGAGGTTCTCGCGGGCGGTGAGTTCGTCGTAGAGCCCGATGGAGTGGCCGAGCCAGCCGATGCGGGCGCGGGTGGCCGAGGCGCGGACGTCGCCGCCGTTGATAGTCACCTCGCCTTTGGACGCGCCGGAGAGGCCGCCGAGGATGCGGAGCAGTGTCGTCTTGCCGGCGCCGTTGCGGCCGAGCAGCGCGAGGCACTCGCCGGGGGCGAGTTCGAACCGCACGTCGCGCAAGGCGGGGTAATCACCGAAATACTTCCAGACGCCCGCCGCGGCTACGGCAGGCGCGCTCATTTTTTCGCCTCGCTGCGATAGAGAAGAATGAAGCCGAGCGAGAGGATGCCGAGGCAGAGGCCGAGGACCCACGGGAGCTTGTCGTAAGGCCGGGCCTTGATCTGCTCGATTTCGGGACCGCCGGAGCCGCCGGCGTCGCCGCCCGCCGCGGCGCCCTGCAGTTCGCCCGAACCGGTCAGTTCGAGGTCGAGGTTCTGCGTGTCGATGCGGAAGATGGACGCCTGTGTGGTGGGTTCCTTGCCCTCGTCCTTAATTCCCTGCCCCTTCACTTCGACGCCGTTCGGGACGGCGACCATGGCCTGC
>CAYMTH010000246.1:0-7554 GCA_964393235.1 uncultured Solibacteraceae bacterium
CAATGGCCCGCGCCCCCACCCGCTCGCCCCGCGCCACCACGTCCCGCGGCACCGCCGTCACGCCTCGGCCCGCGTCGCGGTACATATAGGGAATCTTCCCCGCCCCCGGATGCTTCGGGTTCCGGTTGTACTCGTAGTAGTTGTTGATCACCGTCTGGTGGATCACCGTATTGTGGATGTTGATCCGCGAGAAGTAGCGGTGGCTCACATGCCACGGCGGCACGTACACCTCCCGCGGTCCCAGCGGGAACCAGCCGAAGCCCACCCCCACTTCGATCCATACCACCAACGCCGGCGCGTACACCGGATAAACGCCGCGCGGGCACGGAATCCACACCCACCGCGCCCCGACGTATCCCCATCGCCCGTAGTGGAACGGCGCGAAGCCCCACGGCGCGTCGTCGATCCACGTCCACCCCCACGGCCGGATCCACACCCAGTGCCCGAACCGGTACGGCGTCCATCCCACCGTCACCACGCGCGGCGCCCACACATGGCCGTACTCGGCCGTCGAGATCCAGTCGCCGTACTCGTCCAGGTCCTCATAGCCCGGCATTTCGCGCGAAACGTACTTCGTCGATGGCGCCGCGTCCTCCCGCCGGTCCCGCGCCGCGCACCACGCGTCCCAGTCGTCTTCCGGCGGCGCCAGGTCCAACTGCCGGCCCGCGCCCGAAACCGTCACTTGCTGTCGCGCCGCCACCGGGTACGTCCGCCCGCCCTCGGTCACTTCCACCTCTCCGCCCCGCACCACCACCGCCGTGCGCTCCAGCGCCGGGTTCGCGTCCACGCGATACTCGCCCGGCCGGATCAGCGCCAGCGCCAGGTTCGGCGTCGCGATCTCGAAGATCTGTCCCGCCGGCAGGTTCCGCAGCCGCACCGTCACCCGCCCCTCGGACAACCGGATCCGCACCGTCCGGTCGTCCAGCTCCAGGAACTGAAACGCCGTTCCCGGCCCCAGCCGCACCGCCGTCGAACCCACGTGCAGCTCCGCCCGCCCGCCGCCCGTCACCCACAGCGCGTCGCCCCCCACCAGCGGCCGGTTTACCGTCGCCTCCGCCCAATCGCTCCCGCCGGCCTCCCGGAACGAAACTTCGCCCTGCAGCAGGTTCAGCCGCGCGGCGCGCTCGGGCGGATCGATCTCGGCCGCGCCCATCCCGAGGCTCAACAACAACGCGAGGTATCGCATATCGCACTCCCGTCTACAACAGGTCCAGCAACACCGTGTTCCCCGCGCGGCCGCCTGCGATGAGCCGCAACGGATGCGGGCCGGGGCTCAACCCGCCCGGAATCCGGATGTTGATCTGATACAACCCGATAAAGCCCGGCGCCAATACCGCCGGCGATGCCTCCACGATCCCGCTGCCCAACTCCACCCGTACCGCCGCCTCCGTCTCCTTCAGCGGCGCCGTCGCCGCCGTCACGCCCGTCGCCTGCCCGCCCTTCACCCGGCCCAGGCCGGTGGCGTAAACGCTGATCCACTCCCCCGCCGCCGCCGGCGCCCGCGGCTCCACCAGCCGCCCGTCCATGTGGATCGCCGCCGCCCGCCGGCCGCTCGTCTCAAATATCCCCGGCGCCGTCGCGGTCAAGGCCAATTCCACGCTCGTCCGCCCCAGCCGCGTCGATACCGTCAGCGTCTCCTTCTCCCCGGCCTCGAACGGCACCTGCGTGTTGATCTGCGTCCGGTCGCCGTACAGCACCGGCCACGTCCGCGCCGCGTCGCGCGTCGCGCCGCCCTCCAGGTTCCAGCCGAAAACGCTTACCAGTCCGCCCGGCGCCAGCGCCGTCCGGAAACCCGCCGCATCCCGCACGCCCTCCGGCAGAATCGCCGGCGCCGCCGGAATCGCCCAGCTGTCCAGCACGCGGCCCAGCGCGTCCACCGCCTCGCCCCGCAGCACGCTCTCCTCCACCGTGATCCGCAGGTAATGCCCCCCGCTCTTCGCCGCCGCCAGAAACGTGTCCGTCCCCGGGTCGTAGAGCTGCGAACCCCCGCCCCCGGTGGTCACATATACCGTGCCCAGTCCGTCCCCTACCCACGCCCCGTGCCGCCGCGACTTCGTCCGCTGGTAGATGTGCTCATGCCCGGAAAGCACCAGGTGCGCCCCCAGCCGTTCGAACAGCGGCGTCATCTCCGCCGCCACCGCCGCGCACACCGGGTCGGCCCGCTTGTAGTCCGAGGTCGGAAACGGCGGATGGTGAATGGAGACGATCCGCCACGTCTGCCGCGTCGCCCGCAGGTCCTGCTCCAGCCACGCCCGCATCGCCGTCCCCGGGCCCATATCCTGATTCGAATCGACCACCGCGATGTGCGCGTTCCCCCAGTCGAAAGAGTAATAGCGGTCCGGCGCCAGCAGCGTCCGGTACGCCCGTCCCCCGCTCACCTCGTCGTGATTGCCGAATGTCGGGAACGATGCCATGTGCCGCAGCAGCTTGTCGTAAATCCCGAAATAGGCCAGCCGGAACTGCTCGAATGTGCCGTCCCAATAGGCGATGTCGCCCAGGTGCAGCAGGAACGCGCCCATCTCGCGTTCCAGTGCCGCCGCCAGTTCCCGCTGCCCCGCCCCGTTGTCGCCCGTGTCCCCGATCGCCAGAAACCGGAATGGTGACGCCCCCGCCGTGACAATCCGTTGCGCCCCGTCATCGGCCACCGCCGCGCCGTCCAGATACACCGCATACCGGTACTCCGTCCGTGGTTCCAGCCCCCGCACCGCCGCGCGGCGCAACCACACATCCCCGCTCATACCCGTCTCCGCCGCCGGCAGGAACAATACCGTCGATGCCACATCCACCGGTCCCGCCGGCGCGAAATACCGTACGCTCCCCGCCCCGGCGCCGCCGCGCGTCGTCCAGGTGACAGTCGCCCGGTCGTTACGTACGTCTTGTAGATACGGCCCCCAGAACAACTCCGCGGCCAGCACCAGGATAAACGGGGAAAACATACCGGACCTCCCTCATCGCCTTACCGGCAGCGCAAACCCGCTGCCCGTCTCGCCGTCCACCAGAACCTGCAGCGTTGCCGTCACGCCAGGGGGCAGATCCGCCGGCGCTTCGATCACCAACTGCTGCAGTCCGGCGAAGCCCGGCGCCTCGCCCGCCCACACTACCTTCGCCTCCGCCGCGCCGATCCGCGCCGTGATCGCCGGCTTCTCGCCGCGCCACACTCCGGTCGCGTACAGCACAATCCACTCGCCCGGCCCCGCCGGCCACTCGGCGCACACCGCCGAGCCGTCCGCGTGCGTCGCCGCGAAGATCACCGTCGCCGTCGGCCGCAACTCCACCGCGATCGTGTTGCTCACGTGCCCGTTCTGCCACACCCGCAGCGTCTGCGGACCGCACTCCAGCTCCGCCGGCACCACGAACGTGATGCCCGCCGGACAGACTTCGATCAGCTTCGCCGCGCCCTTCTCCGTCTCCAGCCACACCCCGCCGAGCTCATCCGGCAGCGGCATCGCCGTCGCGTGAATCGGGCCGCTTACGTTCAGCGGCGTCTTCAGGTTCGCCAGCGACCCCGGCGCCAAGCGCGGCAGCTCGCTCGTCAGCGTCACCACGGCGCCCGGATGCAGGTCCGGCGCGTCCGGATCATGCAGCGGCTCGCCCCGCAGCGTCGACCACAGAAACTCCGGCCGCGCGTAGGCGAACTGCACCAGGTGCTGCACCTCGGCCTCGAACATCGCATCGGTACAGCGCCCGATGCCCTCCCCGGTCCGGCACAGCTTGTAAGGGTCTGCGTACACCCACGGCTGAATCAGCTGGTAGACGCGCGCCAGCTCCCGGTACATCCAGTCCCCCTCGGCCATCGCGTGCGCGGCCGCGTCCAGAAACTCGATGTACCGCTGCCGCAGCGCGGGAACCTGCAACGCCCGCCGGAGCAGCACGTTTTTTTCGGCGTGCGCGAACAGCGGCCACTGGATATCGGAAAACGCCCCGTCCATATCCCAGGCCAGAAACAGCGCCCGCTTGTCGTCCCGCCACCGGTACAGGTAGAAGTTCCGCATGCCATTGATGCCCAGCACTCCGTCCCAGTTCGACGTCGCCGTCTCCGCCGCCGCGTGCGCCACCACCGCCTCCAGGTCGATGTACCGGCTCACCGTGGTGTAGAAGTCGTTGTCGTGGACCTCGTTCACCACCCGGATCATCTCCCGCACCCCCTCCGCGTCCGGCGCCGACGAGTTGGTCTTCGGGTCAAACAGACCCGGAATGTACTTTTCCAGTTCCGGCCCCAAGTACTCGAACCGCCACACGAACTCCAGGTTCTGCATGTCGTACAGCCACCCGGTATCCTCGCCCAGCCGGACTTTCACCAGCCGCGCGTCGATCGGTTCCACCATCAGGTACACCCCGGCGTACTCGCCGTTCACGAACAGCTTCGCGTAGGCCTCGCGCGAATGCGGCAGGCCCAGCTTGGCGAACAGCTTCTCCGCCAGGTACTCGTGCATCATCGAAGCATCCTGGTTCAGGTTTCGCATCACCAGCGTCTTCAACCCCGCAAACCGTTGCGTCGACGCATACTTGCTGAAATCGAGCCCGATGCTCGGCTTGATCGGCGACCGGCTCTGCGACCCGCGCGACCGGATCCCGATCTTGTCTAAAACGTACCCGTTCCATTCAAAACGGCACGGGTAAAACGTGTCTGCCAGATAATTCTCGTGCAGCGCCTGCCAGTCCGACGCGGTCATCGCCAGTCGCACTTCGTGCAACTGCTGGCTGTCGAAAAGCTCGTCTGCCGTCTGCCCCACCACCGGCAGCGTAAGGATTCCAAGGAGGGCCGCGATTCCAGTCACTCGTACGAGGGACATAATCACCTCCCCCGACGGAGGCCCTCCCGGCATCCGCCGGTTCCGCCTCAAGTATAGATCCGATTTCCTTCTAGGGCCCCCCGTTATTTTCGATACCGGGGAAAACAATAGTCCCCCGATCGGGGAAAGGCTTCAGCCCGTCCCCGCGCACAAACCTCACCCCCTCCCGCCGCACACCCAACGTCCCCCTGCCGGGGAAAGGCTTCAGCCTGTCCCCGCGCGAGAACCCCCTACTGCTTTACCGGCGGCACCCCATAATGATCAATAATCTTCGGCCGCTGCCCTTCCGTCGACAGCCCCGCCGCTCGCATGAGCTTCGTGATCGCCTCGATCGTCGCGGCGTCCGGGCGCGGCAGTCGGCTGGTATACCCCTCGGCAATAAAAAGCGGCGTCCCCCCCGCCTTGTTCGGATTCTTCCAAACCTGCGGATTCGCGCCCCGCTCCGCCAGCAGCTTCACCACCAGCGGACTGATCGCATACGCCGCCCCATGCATGGCCGTGTCGCCGTTCTTGTCCACCGTGTTGATGTCCGCGCCCAGGTCTAGCAGCATCTTCACCGCCTCCACCGCCTCGCTCTCCTCACCCGCCTCCTCCTGCGGTTCATTCGTGCCAACCCCCGCCGCGGCCAGCAGCGGCGTCGTGCCGTCGGCGTTCGCCAGCAACGGGTCCGCGCCCAGCTTCACCAGCAACCGCATGAGCGGAACATCCCCCCGGTCCGCCGCGAACAGAAACGGAGTCGCCCCCTCTGACCCAACGCTCGACGACGTGTTCGGCTGCTTCGGCGCCCCCTTCGGCAGCCGGAAATTGACGTTCGCGCCCCGCTTCACGATCTCCCGCACAAAATCGACGCTCGTCAGCCGCCCCTGCCCAACCACCGGCGCGGGATCGCTCATATCGCTCGCATCCGGCTTCCGCACACCCGCCATCATATGGAGCGGCGTGAATCCGCTCCGCGCGTCGTTCGGATCGGCGCCCGCGTCCACCAGCGCGATCGCCAGTTCGAAGTGTCCGTTCTGCACGGCGAGCGCAAGCGGCGTAATGGGCGAACGATTCATCGCCGCCCGCCGCGCTCCGGCGCTCTGCCGCGCCGTCGGTTCGGGCCGCTCGATCGCCGCCTTGGCGTCCGCCCCCGACGCGAGCAGCAGCCGTACCGTCTCCAGGTGCCCGTTCCGGATGGCGAAGTACAACGGCGGATAACCGGAGTCCACGGTACCCTTCAACGTCGCCCCCGACGCGAGCAGCGCGCGGACCACTTCCGTGTGCCCTTCGGCCGCCGCCCACATCAACGCCGTCTGTCCCAGACGCTCCCGGGCTTCCGGCCGCGCGTCCCGGGCCAACAGCGCCTTCACCACTTCAACATTCCCCGCCCGCGCCGCCAGCATCAGCATCGTCTCGCCGCCCTTGAGCGTCCCATTGGCGTCGGCCCCGGCGTCGAGCAGCAGCTTCACGATCCGCGGATTGCCGTTGCTGCAGGCCTGCGCCAGCGGCGGCACGCCGTAACGGTTCACCGCGTTCGCCTTCGCGCCCGCGCCGAGCAGCGCCGCCACCATCGCGGCGTCGTCATGATGCACCGCCCAGTGCAGCGGCGTAGTCCCGTCCACTTGCGCCGCGTTGGCGTCGGCTCCGTCTCGAATCAGTTTTTGGACGGCCGCCGCGTCCGCGCGTTCGGCCGCGTCGGCGAGTGAAGGCAGCGTGTTCGCCGTCAGGCTGTAGCCGAGCAGTGCGATTCCGAAAAGCTTCATGGTCCGCGGCGCTCCTTACGCGAGATCGACCCGGTGGAAAAGGTCTTCGACCTTCCCCGTGCTGTCGACGAACGAATCGAGATGGACGCCAACCTGGTCGAGCAGCGTCAGGTGCAGGTTGGCCAGGTTGGCCGGTTTGTCGTGGCGGATGTGGCGGCCACCCTTCAGCCCGCTGGCCGCGCCGCCCGCCACCAGGATCGGCAGGTTCTCGTGGTCGTGCAGGCTCGGGTTGCCCATGCCGCTGCCGTAGAGGTACACCGAGTGGTCGAGCAGAGAGCCGTTGCCGTCGGGCGTGGCCTTCAGCCGCTGCAAAAACTCGGAGAAGAGCTTCACGTGATACGTGTTGATCTTGGCGATCTGCGCCACTTTGTACGGATCGTTGCCGTGATGGCTCGTCGGATGGTGCGGGTCGCGGACGCCGATTTCGGGATACGTCCGGTTGCTCTGCTCCCGCGTGAACTGGAACGCGATCACGCGCGTGATATCGGCCTGGAAAGCGAGAATCTGCAGGTCGAACATCAGCTTCGCGTGATCGGCGAACGCCGCCGGCACGCCCACCGGACGCTCCAGATCGGGCGTCTTGTTGTCCTTCGCGGCGCGCTCGGCGCGTTCGATCTCGCGCTCCACCTGCCGGACACTCTCCAGGTACTGCTCCAGGCGCACGCCGTCCGCGGCCGAAACGCGCTGCCGGAACCGCGCGATCTCTTTCGTGAACGCGTCCAGCAGGCTCGCGCGGTTCTGCAGCGCCGCCCGCCGCGCATCGGCGTTCCCGCCCTCGCCGAACAGCCGCTCGAAGACCACCCGCGGATGCGCTTCCGAAGGAAGCGGCGTCGTCGGCGACGACCACGACAGGCAGTTCTGATACACGCACGAGTAGCCGTTGTTGCAGACCCCCGCCAGCGGGTTCAAGTCCATCGCCAGCTGCAGCGAAGCCACCTGCGTCTCGCGGCCCATCTCCTTCGCCGCGATCTGGTCCACCGTGATGCCGGAGAAGTAGTGGGAGCTCTCCGTGTGCTTCG
>CAYMTH010000247.1:0-7533 GCA_964393235.1 uncultured Solibacteraceae bacterium
GGCCACCAGTTTCGCCGCCGGCGAGCGCCGCGCCGCCCTCGCCGGAGCCACCCGGTTGCTGGTCATGTCGGCCGCCCTCGGCGGCGCCGCCCTCGGTGCGGCGCTGTTGGGCGGAAGACAGATTCTACAAGTCATATACGGTGCCCGATATGCCGGGTATGAGTGGGAGCTTACGTTGTTCCTGGGATCTGGCGCCGTCAGCTATCTGAACGCCGGTCTTGGCTATTGCCTCAGTTCAGCCCGGATCACCGCGCCGCAAATCCCCATGATGGCTACTGTCTGTGCCGTCACGTTTGTCGCCTGCACGATCCTGATCCGGCATTGGGGTGTGGCGGGCGCCGCCGCCGGTCAGGCTGCCGGCATGCTCGTGCAGTTCACATGGAGCGCCGCGGTCTTCGCCCGGCGATTCCGCGCTCCACTGGCCCAGAGGGAGGCTCTCTCCCCGCTATGAGCGCCGTTGCCAATTCATGGAACCACGCCAGGCCCATCGCGCCAGGCGATTGGACGATGTCGCATCGCGCCAGCGCCGTCTACAGTTGGATGGCCGGCCTCTACGCCTTCGCAGTGCCCTGGAGCGACATGTTGCTGCTGCCGTACCAGGTCCAGTTCTCCCGTCCGCTCGCCCTTCTGGCCGTTGTCTGTCTCATCTTCTCGTGGCGCGCCGGGAACACCCTTCGCCGCCCTGGGTTCCCGGTCGGTGCCATGGCGCTCTTCATCGCGCTGGTGCCCGCGCATCTGCTCTCGGCGGCGGATCCGGAGCGCACCGCCCGCCGCCTGATTTCCTATCTCGGGCTCTTCCTCATGACTCTTTTCATCCAGCAGTGCGTGCGGACGCGCAAAGCGCACCTGTCGCTTCTGGGTTTCTACATCGCCGGCTGCTGCATCCTGCTGGCGAATCTCGGCTGGAATGTGATGTTGGGTAACGTGCAGGGCGACGGCCGCTACGCGGCGTCCAACGTCGATCCCAACGACCTTGCCGGACAGATCGCGCTCTCCATTCCCATCGCCTCGTATCTCGCCTTCACGCTCCGGCGACGCGCATTCTGGTTCCGTCTGTATCTGCCTCTGGCGGTTGTGGGCGTTCTTCTGACGGCATCCCGCGCCGGCCTGGTCGCCATGGTTATCGCATCGCTCTACCCGCTAATCTTTCTCCTCATGCGCATGCGGCGTGGCCGGCTGTCGCTGGTCATCGCCATCTTCGCCACCGCTTTGGCCGTCAATTATCTGGCGCCCAATATCTCCTTCCACCGGCTCGCCACACTTCGCGATCAGATCCTGCGCGGGGACATGAACGGCCGCGGCGCCGTCTGGGTGAACGGCCTCGCGCTCTACTGGGAAAACCCGCTGTTCGGCGTCGGCGCGGGCGGGTTTTCCGGTTCCGTCGGGGGTGGCAATCGCATCGCCGCCCACAATACCTACCTGGAAGTCCTCGTCGAGCACGGTGCCGTCGGCCTCACGCTCTTCCTCGCCATCGTCTTCGGCCTTCTCTTCCGCGCCCGCCGGTTCCCCGTCGAGGAGCGCCTTCTCTGGTGGACCGTCCTCGGCGCGTGGATGGTTCTGATCCTGACGCTGAGTTGGGAGAACCGGGAGTACACATGGCTGGTCTGGGCGCTCTGTCTGAGTTTCGTGCCGCCTCCAGCGCACCCCGCCGAGGGAGGGTTCCGTGGCCTCTAGACTGACCTACTTCACCACGGGCCTCGCCCGTGCCGGGGCGGAGACGCAGGTCTTGCTTCTCTGCGAGGCCTTCGTCAAGGCCGGCTGGGACGTCAGCGTGATCTCGCTCCTCAAACCGGAAGCCTACGAAGAGGAGTTGCGCGCACTCGGCGTCCCGCTCATCTCGCTCAACCTCTCCAAGCGTGTCCCGAATCCGATGACCTTCTGGCGGCTGGTCGAAGCCATCCGCGCCCTGCGTCCCGACGTCCTGCACTGCCATCAGGTGCACGCCAATATCGCCGGTCGCGTCGCCCGCCTGTTTACCGGGACCCCCGCGCTGGTCTGCACCGCCCACAGCATTACCGAAGGGCCCCGGTGGCGGGAGTGGGCCTATCGTCTCACGGACGGACTTTGTGATCTCACCACCAATGTCTGCCAGGCCGGCGTTGAACGCTACATTCGCGTGGGCGCGGCGCCGCCGTCCAAGATTCTCTACGTTCCCAACGCGATCGACATCAGGCGGTTTGCCGCCGACCCGCGGAAACGCGCTCCTGTGCGTCAGTCGCTCGGCATCGCCGGCGACGCCTTTGTCTGGCTCGCGATTGGAAACCTGCGCCTTCCCAAGGACTACCCAACCATGATCGAGGGATTCCGGCAAGTTGTGGCGCGGCAGCCGGGAGCTTGCCTGCTCATCGCCGGCGCCGGTCCGCTCGCCGCAGTACTCGAGGCTCAGGTCGCCGCCGGCGCCATCCCCGGAATCCGGTTCCTCGGCGCCCGCTCCGATGTCGCGGACCTGCTCTCGGCGGCCGACGGATTTCTCATGTCGTCGTCCTGGGAGGGAACTCCGCTGGCTCTGCTCGAAGCCTCCGCCGCGTCGCTGCCGGTGGTGGCCACCCGCGTCGGGGGGATCGCCGAAGTGGTCGCCGCCGACGTCAGCGGATACTTGGTTCCACCCGGTGATCCGGCCGCCCTCGCCGCAGCCTGCCTGCGTGTCATGGGAGCCTCCCCGGAGCAGAGAACAGCCTTGGGTGCGGCGGGTCGCGGGATCGTCGAGGACGCTTTCAGTCTCGAAACCCTGAGAAAGCAGTGGCAACAGCTGTATGTGCGGATCTTGCGACAACCGCAGTTCGGACCGGTGGAAAGGGAGGCCGTGTGAAGATCATCCACATCCTTGGAGACTCAAAGTTTGGCGGGGCTGCGAAGTCAATCGTCCGGCTGGCGCTCCTCTGGAAGCGGCTCAAGTGGGATGTCCGCATTCTCACCACTGACCTCCAGTTCCAGGAATTCGCCGCCGCTTCGGGCGTTGCTACCGTGGCGGTCGACTGTGTCTGGCGCGAGATTCGGCCCCTCCAGGATCTCGTTGGACTTTTCCGTCTCTGGCGCTACCTTCGTGCGGAAGGCTTTACGGTTGTGCACACCCATACCACCAAAGCCGGATTTGTCGGTCGCATCGCCGCCCGCCTCGCCGGCGTTCCCGTTGTCGTGCACACCGTTCACGGATTCGCCTTCCACGAGCATTCTCCAGCCTCCAAAATCGCCTTCTACACGGCGCTCGAGTGGACCGCCGGGTGGTTCTGTCACTGCATCATCACCGTCAGCGAGTTCCACCGCCTGTGGGCGCTCCGGCTGCGCATCGCCTCACCCGAGAAGATCGTCGCCATTCCCAACGGGATTCCCGACGGGGCACTCGAACGCGGTGCATCCCGTGAGGCAGTTCGCCAGGCCCTCGGGCTCGGCCCCGACGATTTGTTCCTCTTTACTCCCGGGCGCGTCGCCCCGGAAAAGGGGCTCGAAGAGTTGCTGATGGCTGTGGCTGTCCTTCCCGCGGAGGTGAAGCCCCATGTCCAGACCGTCATCGCCGGTGATGGTCCCCTGCTTGCGGATCTCGAACGCCGCGTCGCGGAACTCGGTATCGGCGGCCAGGTGAAGTTCCTCGGCTTCCGGCAAGACATCTCCGACCTGCTCGGCGCATGCGACATCGTCGCCCTCCCCAGTTGGCGCGAAGGTCTTTCTATCTCGCTACTTGAATCGATGTGCGCCGGACGCGCCATCGTCGCTTCCTCCATTGGCAGCAATCTCGAAGCCCTCGACGCCGCCGGTCCCACCGGCCCGGTCGCCATGCTCGTCGACGCCGGCGATGTTCCGGCGCTCGCCGCCGCAATCGGCGGGCTCGCCGCCGACGCGGCACTACGCGAAGATCTGGGCCGCCGCGCCCGCGCGATGTGGGAGTCCCGCTATACGGTCGAAAAGGCGCTCGCGCAGTATGAGCGAACCTACGTCGATCTCCTCCGTCGTCAGGGCCATCTTGAAAAACAGTCCGCCGCCATCCCCGCCGGGTCCCTGTGATGAAACGCTCTCTCGACATCGCCGGAAGCCTGCTGCTGCTGCTCTGCGGCGCCCCGCTGCTGCTTGCCTGCGCGCTCGCCGTGCGCCTCTCCAGCCCCGGCCCCATCGTCTTTCCGCAACGCCGGCTTGGACTCCGCGGTCGTCCGTTTCTCCTCTATAAGTTCCGCACCATGATCCACAACGCGCCCGACCTGCGCAATCCGGACGGCTCGGCCGTATGCGCGGGCGACGATCCCCGGGTCACCCGGACCGGCCGGTTTCTACGCCAGTCCAGTCTCGACGAGTTACCGCAGTTGTGGAACGTGCTCCGCGGCGACATGAGTCTCGTCGGCCCGCGTCCGGACCTGGTCGATCAACTGTCCTACTACACGCCGGAAGAACATCGGAAGCTCGACGTCAAACCGGGTCTCACCGGCCTCGCCCAGATTGGCGGCCGAAACCGGATCTCCTGGGCCGCGCGTAAGCAACTCGACATCGCGTATGTCGAGACCCATTCGCTTCTGCTCGACTGCCGGATTCTGATCCTCACCATCCCCTACGTACTCCGAAGGAGGGACATCAATGCCGGTACTCAATAGTCCGCTGGCCCCGCACGTCTCCGCCGATTCCGTTGCAGCCGGCCTGGCCCTCGTCGAGGCTCAGATGCGCGCCAATCCAGTCTTGCCCTTTCCCGGCATCGACCCGGCCCGCCAGCACGCCGTTCTGCTCGCTCGCGCCCGCCGTGCCCTTGAGCATCCCGACGCCGTTCGCATCACTGTCGGGAACGGCGGCCGAACCGAAGGCATAGCCTGCTGGTCGCCGCTCCCCTGGGACAGCCGGATGTACGGTTTCCCGGCCGCCCGGCTCGACCTCGCTGTCGCCGTCGACTCCGCTTCGCGCCGCGCGCTCGTCGCCCGACTGCTCGCCTCGGCTGCCAGCCACGGTGTCCGTCACATGATCGCGCGCATCGACGCCGGCGACATCGCCCTGACCGGCACGCTCGTCCACGCCGGCTTCACGCTCATCGACGGAATCCAGACGTTCTCCCTCTCCCTGCCTGCCGCGGTCTCTGCCCCAGGCGACGGGGTCCGCACGCGTCTCTTCGAACCGGCCGACCTCGATCAGATCCTCGCGCTCGCCCGCACCGCCTATGTCTTCGACCGATTCCATGCCGACGATGCGATCGACGCTCCCACCGCCGATCGGATCAATGAGGAGTGGGTCCGCAACTCCTGTTCCGGCCATGCCGCCGACGCCGTCCTGGTCGCTGTCTCCGGCTCCGAGGTGCTCAGCTACGTGACCTGCCGTATGGATCGTGACTGCCTGCCCGCGCTCGGTGTCTCCGTGGGAACGATCGTGCTTGTCGCCACCGCTGCCCGCGCCCGCCGCCAGGGCGCGGCCTCTGCCTGCACACGCGCCGCCATCGAGTGGCTCCAGAGCCAGGGCGCCGGCGTCGTTCAGGTCGGCACCCAGCTCAGAAACATTCCCGCCGCCCGCCTGTATGAGCGGTGCGGCTTCCGTATCGCCGCGAACTCCCTGACCTGGAGAATCCTCCTCTAAATACCCGCCATGAGAGATACTTTCCTTCCTTACGCCCTCCCCTCGATCGGCGACGAAGAAATCGCCGAAGTCGTCGATACGCTCCGCTCCGGGTGGCTCAGCACCGGTCCCAAGGTCAAGCGCTTCGAGGCCGACTTTGCCGCCTACACCGGCGCCACCCACGCCATCGCCGTCAACTCCTGCACCGCCGCGCTGCATATCTCTCTGGCCGCCCTCGGCATAGGCCCGGGCGACGAGGTCATCGTCCCCACCATGACGTTCTGCGCCACCGCCAACGTCGTTGCCCACCTCGGCGCCACTCCCGTTCTCGTCGACGTTGACGACGATGGCCTCGTTTCCGCCCGCGCCATCGCGGCCGCCATCACGCCGCGCACGCGCGCCATCGTCCCGGTCCACTATGCCGGCCAGGCCTGCGATCTCGACGAGATCTTCGCCGCCGCCGGCGACATCCCCGTCGTCGAGGACGCCGCCCACGCTATCGGCTGCGAGTACAAGGGCCGCCGCATCGGCACCTTCGGCCGCGCCACCGCCTTCAGCTTCTACGCGACCAAGAATATGACGACCGGTGAGGGCGGCATGATTACCACCGAGGACCCCCGCCTCGCCGCTACCGCTCGCCAGCTCTCCTTGCACGGCATGAGCCGTGACGCCTGGAACCGTTACGGCCCCTCCGGCTCCTGGTACTACGAGGTAACCGCGCCCGGCTACAAGAGCAACATGACCGACATGCAGGCCGCGCTCGGGATTCATCAGTTGCGGCGTCTCGATGAGTTCATCGCCCGCCGCCAGGCCCTCGCCTCCCTCTACCGCGAAGCGCTCGCCGGCACGCCGGGGCTCACCCTCCCCGTCGAGCGGCCCGGCCGGAATCACGTCTACCATCTCTTTCCCGTTCACATCGATGCCAGCGTGGCCGCCTGCGATCGTGGCGGGCTCATGCAAACCCTCCGCGACCACAACATCGGCGCCAGCGTCCACTTCATCCCCCTCCATCGCCACCCTTATTACGGGCACGCGCCAGATAATGCAACAAAACGCTTCCCGGTCGCCGATAAGCTCTTCGAGGGGTTGCTGTCGCTCCCGCTTTATCCCGCCATGACCGCCGCCGACGTCGCCGATGTCGCCTCCGCCGTCCGGCAGGCGGTCACCTGCCCGGCTGTACTCCAACACTCCGTCTAAGGTTAAACTTCCATGTACTCGAGAATCTCTTCGATCCGTTGGCCGGAGGCGTTGCCTCGCCTGCTCGCTGACTATGCCATCGTTCAGCTTGCCTATATCTTTGCCCTCGCCGCGTCGGCTCTCATCGCCATGCAGACGCAACCGTGGCAGACCACCGCTGAACTCACCGCCACGCTGCGGCATCTCTATGTCGCGCAATTCCTTCCCCTGTCCCTGCTCTTCCCGGCCGTCTTCCTCTTCTCGGGCTTCTACAGCAGTTCCCGCGCCTACCGCACCCGCTTCAAGCTGGAGGTTCTGCTCCGCGGCTCGGCTGCTGCGGCTCTCTGCTATCTCGCCGCCCATTTCGTCGTCAATCGCGCCGGCACCCTGCCTCGCAGCACGCTGGTCGGCTTCTTCGTTCTCATGGTCACCGGCATCGTCATGGCGCGGCTCATCCGCGTCTGGCTGCTCAGCGAGACCACACCACCGATCGCCCCCGGACAGTTCTCCGAAGAAGCCCCGGTTCTCGTTGTCGGCGGCGCCGGCTACATCGGCTCGGTGCTCTGCCGGAAACTGCTCGCCTCGGGCAGCCGCGTCCGCGTCCTCGACAGTCTCATCTACGGTGATTCGGCGATTCGCGATCTCTACTCGAACCCCCGCTTCGAACTCATGACCGGCGACTGCCGCCACATTCAGAGTGTCGTCGCCGCGTTGAAGGGCGTCCGCTCGGTCATTCATCTGGCCGCCATCGTCGGCGACCCGGCCTGCGAACAGAACCGCCAGAGCGCGCTTGAGATCAACTATGCCGCGACCCGCATGCTGCTCGAAGTCGCCCGCGGA
>CAYMTH010000248.1:0-7529 GCA_964393235.1 uncultured Solibacteraceae bacterium
CACTCCATCACCGTCGCCCCGCTCGCCGTCAAGGACAAGGTCATCATCGGCATCGCCGGCGGCGAGTACGGCATCCGCGGCTTCCTCGACGCCTACGACGCCAAGACCGGCAAGCTCGCCTGGCGCTTCTGGACCGTCCCCGCCGCCGGCGAACCCGAAGCCCAAACCTGGGCCGGCGACAGCTACAAACGCGGCTCCGCCGCCACGTGGGTCACCGGCGCCTACGACCCCGAAACCAATCTCCTCTACTGGGGCACCGGCAATCCCGGCCCCGACTGGAACGGCGAGGTCCGCGCCGGCGACAACCTCTACTCCGACTGCCTCATCGCTCTCGACCTCGACACCGGCAAGCTCAAATGGCACTTCCAGTTCACGCCCCACGACGTCCACGACTGGGACGCCACCGAAGTCCCCGTCCTGATCAACGCCGAGTTCCGCGGCCAGCCCCGCAAGCTTCTCCTCTTCCCCAACCGCAACGCCTTCTATTACGTCCTCGACCGCGTCAGCGGCCAGTTCCTCCTCGGCAAGCCTTACGCCAAACAGACCTGGGCCAAAGGCCTCGACGACTCCGGCCGCCCCATCCGTCTCCCCGGCACCTTCCCCACCGTCGAGGGCACGCGCGTGTGGCCGTCGGTGGCCGGCGCCAACAACTGGTATAGCCCCAGCTATAGCCCGAAGACGAACTTCCTCTACGTTGCCACCCGCGAAGCCGGCTCCATCTACTACTTCGGTCAGGCCGACTTCAAGCCCGGCGAACATTACAACGGCGGTGGCTTCCGCTCCATTCCCGGAGAAGAGGAATGGGGCGCCATCCGCGCCTTCCGCCCCGCCACGGGCGATGTCGCCTGGGAGTACAAGCTCTTCTCCCCGCCCTACTCCGGCGTGCTCTCCACCGCCGGCAATCTCGTCTTCGGCGCCACCAACGAGGGCCAGATCTTCGCCCTCAACGCCGCCACCGGCAAGCTGCTCTGGAAGTTCCAGGGCGGCGGCACCGTGCGCTCGAACCCGATGAGCTACATGGTCGACGGCAAGCAACACGTCGCCATGACGCTCGGCAATTCGCTCTACGTCTTCCATCTGCAGTGAGTTGATATACTCCCAATCGATGCTGCTCCGCCTCTTCGTACTCGCCGCCGCCGTGTGCCTCGCGCAGGACAAGGCCTTCTTCCTGGGCCTCGATAAACAGTGGAGCGACGCCATCGTCAAAAGCGATACCGCGACGCTCGACAAACTCCTCGCCGACGATCTCGTCTACGCCCACGCCACCGGCATCATCGACACCAAACAGACCTACATCGCCAAGATCAAGGAACGCCGCCAGGTCTACAAATCCTTCGAGCAGCGCAACCCGCGCGTCAACGTCTACAAGGACGCCGCCGTCACCTTCTCCCACGTCCGCGTCACCGGCACCAACCAGGCCGGCGCCTTCGACGACAAGATCATGCTCATCCACTTCTGGGTGAAGCAAAATGGTACGTGGCGCCTCGCCGGCCATCAGACCACGAAGGTCGACAAGCTGCCCTGAACCCCATGCCCATCATCGATACCCATCACCATTTTTGGAAGTACTCGGCCAAGCAGTACGACTGGATCAACGACGACATGAAGGTCATCCGCCGGGACTTCCTCCCGCCGGACCTGGCAAAGGAACTCAAAGAAGCCGGCGTCGACGGCGCCGTCTCCGTGCAGGCCCGCCAGTCGGTCGAAGAGTCGGACTGGCTGCTCGGCATGGCCGAAAAGAATGACTTTCTCAAAGGCGTCGTCGGCTGGGTCGACCTCCGCGACAAGGGCGTCGACAAGGACCTCGAACGCCTCGCGAAGCACAAGAAGTTCAAGGGCGTCCGCCACGTCGTGCAGGGCGAACCCGACGACAATTTCATCCTCGGCGCGGCCTTCAACGAGGGCATCAGGAAGCTGCTCAAGTACGATCTCCGCTACGACATCCTGATCTTCGAAAAGCACCTCAAGCCGTCCATCCAGTTCGTCGACCGCCACCCGAAACAGGTTTTCATCCTCGACCACATCGCCAAGCCCCGCATCAAGGAACGCATCCTCAGCCCCTGGCGCGAGAACATGTTCGAACTCGCCAAGCGCCCCAACGTCTACTGCAAAATCAGCGGCATGGTCACCGAGGCCGACTGGCACAAATGGACCGCCGCCGACCTCGCACCCTACTTCGATACGACCCTCGACGCCTTCGGCCCCAAGCGCCTCATGCTCGGTTCCGACTGGCCCGTCATGCTCGTCGCCGGCCGCTACAAGCAGTGGGTCGACATGGTGAAGCAGGTCATCTCCCGCTACAGCAAAGCCGAACAGGACCGGATTCTGTACAAGAACGCCGTAGAGGCCTACAAGCTCTAGGCCCGCCCGCGCAACGCCATAAAGCTGGCGCAGCACGCTACCCACAGCACCTGCGCCAGCAGCAGATGCCCGATCTGCACCCAGCCCGGCGCGGCCAGCGCGATGTTCAGCACGCCGAGCAGAACCTGCAAGCCCACCAGCATCAGCGGCCAGTGCAGCAGCTTCTTCATCGCCGCGTCCCCGGCGAACTTTCGCCGGATCGAACCCACCACGCCGCTCAGAAACGCCGCCGTGAACACGGCCACGAACGGGTGGATCACCCGCAGCCGCACCAGGAAATGCTGCCCGGCCGTGAGATCTTCGCGCACCTTCGCCCACAGCGAGCCGTCCAGCGTCGGCTGCAGCGGGAACAGCGTGTCGCCCAGCGCCGTCACCGCGCCCGTCATGTTCGCGAACACCAGCACCAGCATCGCCCCGAGCAGCAGCCCGCGCGGCGCCGGCCGCTCCGTCTGCGCCAGCGGCTTCGCCCGCCACGCCATCGCCGTCGCCGACGCCATCAGCGCCAGCGTGTTCGCCAGGTGCAGTCCGATCACCACCGCCCGGCTCACCGAGGCGTCGTTCTCAACCAGTTCCTTCTTCACCAACACCGCGCCCACGAACCCCTCGACGAGGATGAAGAAGAACGTGAGCACCGCCGCGCGCAACACGCCGCGGTCCTTCAACCGCCACGCGGCCACCAGGAACCCGATGCTGAACAGCCCGCACAGCCCGCTCGTCACGCGGTGCGTGAATTCGATGATCGTCTTCGTGCCCGGCGCCACCGGCACCATGTCGCCGTTGCACAGCGGCCAGTGGTTGCCGCACCCCGCGCCGGCGCCCGCGATCCGCACCCAGGCGCCGAACAGAATCACCGCAATCAGGTAGGCGGCGAACCACCACGCGTAACGAGCGAATTTGTCTCTCAAACCAGGATTTTATCGTGAATCACGCCGGCGATATCCGTCAGCCGGAAGTCGCGCCCGGCGTAGCGGTAGGTTAGCCGGTCGTGCTGCATCCCGAGTATGTGCAGGATCGTCGCGTGCCAGTCGTGGATGTGCATCCGGTTCTCCAGCGCGTGGTAGCCGATCTCGTCCGTCGCGCCATAGACAAAGCCCGGCTTCACGCCCCCGCCCGCCATCCAGACCGTGTAGCCGTACGGGTTATGGTCGCGCCCGTTTCCGCCCTCGCTGATCGGCGTCCGCCCGAACTCGCCCGCCCAGATCACCAGCGTGTCTTTCAACAGTCCGCGCGCCTTCAGGTCTTTCAACAAACCCGCGATCGGCTTGTCCACCTCGTAGGCGTTGTCGGTGTGCTTCGCGTACAGATCCCCGTGCTGGTCCCACTTGTAGGAGTGCGTGCACTGTACGAACCGCACGCCCTTCTCGCACAGCCGCCGCGCCAGCAGACACTGCCACCCGAAGTCGGCCGTCTTCGGATCGTCGAGCCCGTACAACTTCTTGGTCGCCTCGCTCTCCTGGTCCACGGCGAAGATCTCCGGCGCCTGCGTCTGCATCCGGAACGCGAGTTCGAACGCCTGAATCCGCGCCTCCAGATTCGGATCCACCGACCGCATCTCCTGATGCTTCCGGTTGATGTTCTGGATCATGTCGAGCTCGAACCGCTGCTGCTCCGGCGTCAGGCCCTTGTTCACCAGGTACTGAATCGGCTCGGCCTTGATCTCGGCCACCTTCATGCCGGAATGCCCGATCGGCGTCGCCTGATACGCGCCCGGCAGAAACGCCGACCCGAAGTTCTTCGCCCCGCCGTGCGACAGCGTCGGCTTGATCGTGATGTACCCCGGCAGGTCCTGATTCTCCGTGCCCAGCCCGTAGACGGTCCACGCGCCCATGCTCGGCCGCACGAACGTCGACGACCCCGTGAACGTCTGCAGCAGCGCGGCGCCGTGGTCGACGCCGTCGCCCACCAGCGACCGGATCACGCACAACTCGTCCACCATGTTCCGCACATGCGGGAACAGGTCGGAAACCGGAATGCCGCTCTGGCCGCCCGGCTTGAACGCCCACGGCGACTTCATCAGTGGACCCGGCGCCTCATCGGCGAACGCCAGCGGCCGCTTGATCGGCAGCGGCTTGCCGTGGTCCCGGTCCAGCCGCGGCTTCGGATCGAACGTGTCGATCGACGACGGCCCGCCGTGCATGAACAGGAAGATCACGCGCTTCGCCCGCGCCGCATAGTGCGGCGCCTTCGGGGCCAGCGGATTCTCCGCGCCCGACGCCGCCGCGCCCAGCAACTGCGCCAGGCCAATCGTCCCCAGGCCGCACCCGGCCGCCCGCAGCGCTCCGCGCCGCGACATCGGCCGCTGCCGCCGCTGAAAAATCTGTTTGATCGGGTCCATCGTCAATCCCCTCAATCCACGTAAATGAACTCGTTCGAAGCCAGCAGAATCCGCGTCAGGCTCGCCCACGCGTCGCTTTCCACCGTCTTCGGGAACCGTTGTTTGAAGCTCGCCGCATAGCTCAACGCGTTGTCGACTTCCGCCGCCGACGCCGGCCGGTTCAGCACCTTCCGGTAAACCCGGTCCACCTTCTGCTTCGTGTCCGCCGCCGCGTCGGCCAGGACGTCCTTCGCCACCGCGTTCGCCTGCTCGGCCACGAACTTCGAATTCATCAGGAACAGCGCCTGCGGCGCCACGTTCGTCACCACACGCTTCCCGTTCGGCGTCGTCGCGTCGCCGAAATCGAACAGGTTGAACAGCGCCGGCAGGTTCGCCCGGCGCAGCGGCATATAGACCGTCCGCCGCGTCTGCTCCTCCGGACTGATGCTCAGCCGGCCGTTCGAATTCTCCCCGTCCGTGCCGAACCCGCTCTGCAGCGTCCCGCCCATCGTGAAGTCGAGCTTCCCGCTGATCGCCAGCATCCCGTCGCGCATCTCCTCCACCAGCAGCCGCCGCCGCGGGAACCGCGAGTACAGCCGGTTCTCCCCGTCGACCTTCGCCTGCTCCGGCGTCGCCGTGCTAGCCATCTGGTAAGCGTTCGAATTCAGTAGCAGCCGGTGCATTTCCTTCATGCTCCAGCCCTTCTCTACGAACGTCGCCGCCAGGTAGTCGAGCAGCTCCGGATGCGTCGGCCGCTCGCCCATCTTGCCGAAGTTGTCCGGCGTCCGCACGATCCCTTCGCCGAAGTGACCCTGCCAGAGCCGGTTCACCATCACGCGCGCCGTCAGCGGATTGGACCCGCTCGCCAGCCACTCGGCCAACTCCCGCCGCCCGCTGCCCTCTTTCACGATCTGCCGTTCCCGCCCCGCGATCACCAGCGGGAAGGTCTTCGGCGCCTCTTCCCCGAGGTTGTTGTAGTCCCCGCGCAGCAGCACCTTCTGCACCACCGGCGCGTCATCTTCCACCGAGCAGGCCATCTCCGGCTCCGGCGGCAACGCGTCCTTCAGCCGCTGCTACTCGGCGCGCAACGTCTTCAACTCGGCCTTGCCGGCGTCCGTCGCGATGCCCTCGATCGCCTTCGCCCCGATGCCGAACGGCCCGTTGTCGGCGAAGACATCCCGGAAGAACCCGTCTTTCTCGTTGATGAGCTTCGGCGCCTCCGACAGCATGTTCTTTTCTTCGATCTGCTGCCGTTCCCGCTTCCGCCAGTTGGTCATCTTCTTCGTCCACGCCGCCAGGTTCTCCCGCGCCGACGCCTGGAACTTCCGCGCGATCTCCAGCGCCCCCGCGTCGTCGGCCTTGTGGAACGGATCCAGCCACGGCCGCGGCACTTCGGTCTCGCGGAAGTGCTTCGCCCACCGCTCGATGATCTTCGCATCCAACCCCTCGGCCGTCTTGAGCCCCTTCTTCGCCGCCAGCATGTACTCCGGCAGCTTCTCGATCAGCTTCTCCTGCGCCAGGTGCTTCTCCCGGTCGAGCACGATGCTGATGTCGACGCCCTTGTTCGCCACCACCGCCTGCGCCTTTTCATACTTCTCGTACTCCGCCTTCGGCACCAGCGGAGTGAACAGCAGCTTCGAAACGTGCGTATCGGCATTCCGAAAACTCTTCGTCGACGCGAACATGCCGATAATCCCGTAGTAGTCCTTCTGCGTCAGCGGGTCGAATTTATGGTCGTGGCAACGCGCGCACGACAGCGTCACGCCCAGCATCGCCTTCGACATCGTGTCGAGCTGCTCGTCCCACACGTCGTACAGCATCTTCTTCTTGTCCTGCTGCGCGATCGCCTTCGCCCCCAGCGCCAGGAACCCCGTCGCAATCACTCCGCGCCGGTTGATGCCCGACCCGTCCGCCGCCGGCAGCAGGTCGCCCGCGATCTGTTCCTTCACAAACTGGTTGTACGGCAGGTCGTTGTTGAACGCCTCGATCACGTAATCCCGGTACTTGTACGCATACGGATACCGGTGGTCTTCGTCGTTGCCGGTCGAATCGGCGAACCGCGCCACGTCCAGCCAGTGCCGCCCCCACTTCTCCCCGTACCGCGGCGACGCCAGCAGCCGGTCCACCACCTTCGCAAACGCGTCCGGCGACGAATCCGCCAGAAAATCTTTGATCTCCTGCTCCGTCGGCGGCAGCCCGTGCAGATCGTAGGTCACCCGCCGCCGCAGCGCCGTCTTCTCCGCCTTCCCCGCCGGCCGCAAGCCCTTCTCTTCCATCTTCGCCAGCAGGAACGCGTCCACCGGCGACTTCACCCAGGCCCGGTCCTTCACCGCCGGCTCCGCCGGTTTCTTCACCGGCTGAAACGCCCAGAACTTGAAATCTTCCTCGCCGATCGGCGTCCCGGTCTTCCGCGTCCCGCCCTCGCTCACCACCTTCTGCCCGGCTTTCTTATCCACACCCGGCCACGGCGCGCCCATCTGGATCCACTCGCGCAGCTTCCCGATCTCTTCGTCCTTCAATTTCCCCGTCGGCGGCATCTTCAACGAGCCTTCGTAGCTCAGCGCCTGCAGCAGCAGGCTCTGGTCCGGCGACTCCACGTTCACCAACGAACCGCTCGCGCCGCCCGCGAAAAACGCCACGCCCGTCGACATGTCCAGCCCCGATGTCTTGACCTTGCCGTTGTGGCACATCTGACACTTCGTCGCCAGCACTGGCCGGACGTTCTTCTCAAAAAACTCCACCTGCTCCGCCGTCTGGCCGTACACCCCGGCCATCGCCAACAAAATTAGCACCTGTTTCAACATGCCGCCTCTGCCAACTAAAATATCAGATTGGACCACGAACTCTTCATGCA
>CAYMTH010000249.1:0-7516 GCA_964393235.1 uncultured Solibacteraceae bacterium
GGGAGGGGCATATCGCGGAACCAGTGGGTGGGCTCCGGGGCGGGGAGGACGGTGGGACAGGAGAAGGCGAGGGCGGGCGCGCCGGGGGCGGGCGCGGCCGGCGGAATCTGGAGCGGCTGGTCACTGCGGATGGAGAGGCCGCAGATGGTGTAGGTGTTGGGCTTCATGGGAGAAGGGACGCGCAAAAGCACGGCTTCCCCACGAAGGGGAAGCCGTGTCGCGGAGTCCGCTGGTCTGTGGTTAGCAGAGGGTGCAGGACTGCTGCGTGAGTTCGGTCGCGTCGCCGAGGTCGATGACGACGGGCGTCTCGTAGGCTTCGCGAACTTGATTCTGGTCCATGTGAAATTCCTCCTTTTTTGTTCCCGGGATCGGGTTTGGACGCCAGAGGCGCAAACGGGAGAAAAAAGGGGCCAAAAATTTTTCAGACGCGGAAATGGGGTTTGAGCGCTTCCATGATCCGGTCGAGTTCGGCGAGGTCGAAGGCGTCCATGGGGAAGCGGCGGGTGCCGCGCATGTGGATGGTCTTGAAGATGCCGCGGCGGCGGAGGATCTCCTTCTGGATGACGTAGGTGACGCGGCGTTCGAGGACGGCGGAGGGGAGGAACTTGAGGAAGAGATCGCGGGATTCGCGTTTTTTGCCGGCCTGGAAGAGGTCCCAGATGGCGGCCTGGATGTCGGCGAGGCCGGCGCCGGCCATGGTACCGCCGGAGCCGCGTTCCATTTCGTCATAGAGGTACATGGCGCCGCCGCCGGTGGAGGCGACGAGGGGGCGTTTGCGTTCCTTGACGACGCGGGTGACGTCGTGGGGGACGTCGGAATTTTCGAGCTTGAGGATTTTGAGGGTGGGGATTTTGTCGGCGAGTTGGAGGAGCAGGTCCGTGGTCATGCCGCCGTTGGTGACCTGGATGCACATGGGGAGTTTGGAGACCGAGGCGATGGAGGTGAAGTAGTCGGTGAGGAGTTCGCGATCGGTGAAGCCGGAGTTCGGTCCGAGGGCGTGGAGGCCGTCGGCGCCGAACTTGTTGGCGCCCTGGACACCGATGAGGACGGTGGTGCGGCCTTTGACTTCGTCGACGACGGATTTCGAGAAGCGGCGGCGTTCCTCGGTGGAGAGGTGGGTGTGTTCGCCGGCGCCGGCGGGCCAGACGACGCCGTGGGCGCCGCATTTGACCAGGAAATCGGACTCCTTGCGGAGGGAGGCTTCGTCGACCTCGAGCGAGTCGAGGAAGGGGGTTTGCATGATGACGAAGATCCCTTCCCAGGCCTTGTCCTTCGCGGGGAGGAGCGGAGAGGCAGCGAGGGCGGCGAGCAACTGGCGGCGGGTCATGGGGGAAGTATATCGGAGGGATATCATAAGGAGTTAATGATCAGGCAGGTTTTGTTGTTCGCCGGGCTGGGCGTGGCGTTAGTGGCGCAGCCACCCAAGGTGAAATTGTGGTCGTTGCAGCCGGTGGCGCGGCCCGCGGTTCCCGGCGACGGGCGGGGGAATCCGATCGACGCGTTTCTGGCGGCGCAACATGCCGACAAGGGGCTGAAGCCGGTGGGTCCGGCTCCGAAGGCGGCGCTGCTGCGGCGGGTTCATTTCGACCTGATCGGCCTGCCGCCGACGGTGGCGGAGCAGGAGGCGTTTCTGGCGGACACGGCGCCGGATGCGTACGAGAAAGTTGTCGACCGGCTGCTGGCGAATCCGCAGCACGGCGTGAAGTGGGCGCGGCAGTGGCTGGACGTTTTGCGGTACGCGGACCTGGACGGGCTGGACGGTTCGGTGATGCCGGCGGCGCAGGGGATTCACCGGTGGCGGGACTGGGCGATTCAGGCGTTGAACCAGGACATGCCGTACGACCAGTTCGTGCGGGCACAAATTCTGGGCAACCGGAACGGCGGGCGTTCGACGCTGACGGCGACGGGGCAGCGGAGGCGGGCGGGGGCGAATCCGCAGGATCAGTTCGCGCTGGGATTTTTGTCGCGGGCGGCGTTGACGGGGGGAGACCGGGACCAGGACATCGCGATTGCGGCGGTGGAGACGATTTCCGCGGCGTTTCTGGGCATGACGGTGGGGTGCGCGAAGTGCCACGACCACCGGTTCGATCCGATTCCGCAGCGGGACTACTACCGGATGAAGGCGCTGTTCGATCCGCTGGTTTTGAAGCGGGTGACGCTGGCGACGCAGGAGCAGATTTTTGCCTACGGGGAGGAGTTGGAGCGGTACCGGCAGGCGAAGGAGCCGGTGGAGGAGGCGATCGAGGCGTTGATCGGACCCTACCGGGACAAGTTGTTCGCGGAGCGGGTGGCGATGCTGCCGGCGGACGTGCGTGCGATCGTCGAGAAGCCGGAGCGGAAGCGGACGGTGGCGGAGCAGAAAACCTACGACGACTACTTTCCGGTGCTGCGGATCGATCCGCCGAAGATCAAGGAGATCATGCCGGCGGAGGCGGTGGCGAAGTACGACGCGCTGTTGAAGCAGCAGCGGGAGATCAAGGCGCCGGCGGGGCTGCCGGGGTTCACGCTCGTCGAGGAGGACTCGGCGCGGATGAAGCAGCCGAGCTACATTCTGACGTCGGGCGAGGCGTCGCGGCCGGAGAAGGACAAGCCGGTGGAGCCGGGGTTTCCGTTTCAGCCCGCGGATCTGGATTTTCGCGACGGGCGGCGGGAAGGGTTCGTCGACTGGCTGACGGCGCCGGAGAATCCGCTGTTCGCGCGGGTGGCGGTGAACCGCTTGTGGCAGTGGCATTTCGGCGAGGGGCTGCAGAAGAACCCGAGCGATTTCGGATTGCTGGGCGGGCGGCCGAGCAACGGGAAACTGCTCGATTTCCTCGCGTCGGAGTTTGTGGCGAAGGGGTACAGCATGCGGGCGATGCACCGGTTGATGGTGACCTCGGAGGCGTACAAGCGCTCGTCGCAGGCGGGGGCGGCGGAGGCGCGGGAGAATCATGCGGCGGATCCCTCCAACACTTATTTGTGGCGGTTCCGGCTGCAGCGGCTGGGGGCGGAGGCGATCTGGGACGCGGTGCTGGCGGTGTCGGGAGAGCTCGATCTGACGGTGGGCGGGAAGTCTTTCCAGCCGGTGCAGCCGGATGGGAAACAGAGCATTTTTCTGCCGCCGGACGGGACGTTCGAGTCGCGCGTGAACCGGCGGGCGGCGTACATGGCGCGCGGCTATATTCCGAGCACGGACGTGATGGCGAACTTCCTGCGGACGTTCGCGGTGGACGACGGGCGGACGCCGTGCCCGGTGCGGGACAACACGGTGACGGCGCCGCAGGCGTTGTTCACGATGAACGACCCGATGGTGGAGCGGGCGGCGGCGAAGGTGGCCGAGCGGGTGTTGCGGGAGAGCGGGGGGCGATTGGAAGACGCGGCTGGCCTGGCGTACCGGGTGGTGGTGGGGCGGGCGGCGGAGCGCGCGGAACTGGAGCGCGCGGCGCGGTATCTGGGCGGCGACGCCGGGAAGATGGCCGGGCTGGTGTGGATGCTGTTCAATCTCGACGAATTCGTGTTTGTGAGGTAGCGATGGTTTCGCGGCGAGACTTTTTCATTCGAGCGGCGAACGGATTCGCCGGCTCGGCGTTCGGGGCGCTGCTGGCGGCCGACGGACGTATGCCGGAGGCGCTGCTGGGCGGCGAGCCGAAGGCGAAATCGGTGATCTACATTTTCCTGTGCGGCGGGCTGAGCCACATCGACACCTTCGATCCGAAGGACAACAAGCACGCGGGGAAGCTGATGGACGCGGTGGGCTTCGGCGATAACAATGCCGAGATGCGGCGGCCGGTGATTCCGATTTTGCGGACGTACAAGCCGTACGGGCAGTCGGGGATTCCGGTGTCGGACTGGTTTCCGCATGTGGGCGGGGTGATCGATGAGTTTGCGGTGGTGCGGTCGATGTACTGCCACCAGTCGAACCATTTCCCGGCGGTGATCGAGCACGTGACGGGGAAGCCGCTGCGGCAGTTTGAACATCCGTGTCTGGGCAGTTGGGTGACCTATGCGCTGGGGACGGCGAACAGGAATCTGCCTTCGTTCATCAATGTCGGGCGGCCGTCGTCGCCGGTGCAGTTGACGGGCGGGTATCTGGGGACTTCGTACTCGGCGACGCCGTTTCAGGTGGGCGACACGCCGATCCCGAATCTGGGCTTGCCGAAGGGGACGACGGCGGCGGAGCGGGAGCGGCAGATGCGGGCGCTGCTGGATTTGAACCGGCAGTTCCGGGAGGATTACGCGATCGAGACCGAGATCGCGGCGCGGAGCCGGGCGTACGAGCTGGCGGCGAGCCTGATGCTGACGGCGCCGGGGATCGTTGATCTGGAGAAAGAGCCGGCGCACGTGCGGGAGATGTACGGGATCGGGGAGAAGGCCACCGACGATTTTGGAAGGCAGTTGCTGCTGGCGCGGCGGCTGGCGGAGAACGGGGTGCGGTTTATCCAGTTGTGCCATGCGGGGGGCGGGAACGGGTCGTGGGACGCGCACGGGGACATGAAGTCGCACGAGCCGCTGTGCCGGGCGATCGACAAGCCGGTGGCGGGGCTGATCCGGGATTTGAAGCAGCGGGGGATGTTGAAGGACACGCTGGTGGTGTTGACGAGCGAGTTCGGGCGGACGCCGTGGTCGCAGAACACGACGGGGCGGGACCACAATCCGCGCGGGTTCACGACGCTGCTGGCGGGCGGCGGGGTGAAGGGCGGGGTGGTGGAAGGGGCGACGGACGAGGTGGGGTATAAGGCGGTGGAGAAGCCGCACTACATCAGCGACCTGCAGGCGACGATTCTGGAGCAGATGGGTTTGAACTACAAGAAAATGTCGTTCCGGACGAGCGGGCGGGCATTCCATTTGATCGAGGAGGGGACGGGACCGATGCGGGGAATTCTGGCTTAGCCGGAGCGGTCACCGATTTGCAGGGGGATTGGCACGGAGGAGATATGCGGCATACCTTCGGAAGCCCGGTGGAGCGGCGGGAGGCGCGGGGGAAGATCACGGGGGCGGCGCGGTATGTGGACGATGCGCCGTTCGAGGGGTTGTACGGAGCGGCGGTGCGGTCGACGGTGGCGCGTGGGCGGATCGTGTCGGTCACCTTCGATCCGGCGTTCCCGTGGGGGGAGTGCTGCGTGGTGACGGCGGCGGATATTCCGGCGGGGCGGAATGTGATTGCGGGGCTGGTGGAAGACCAGCCATGCCTGGCCGAGAGAGAGGTTTTCTATTGCGGCGAGCCGGTGGTGCTGGTGGCGCACGCAGACCGGTACATGGCGGAACGGGCGCGGGAGGCGGTGTCGATTGTGTACGAGCCGCTGGAGGCGTCGACGGGTGTATTGAGTGAATTGCGGATTGAAAAGGGCGACGTAGCGGCGGGAATGGCGGGTGCGGCGTTCGTGGTGGAAGGGGAGTACCGGACGGCGGCGCAGGAGCAGTTGTACCTGGAGACGCAGGGGATGATCGCGGAGGCGGACGGGGAGGCGGTGACGGTATGGGGATCGATGCAGTGCCCGTACTATGTGCTGGGGGCGCTGGAGCGGACGATGGGGGTGCGGCCGCGGGTGGTGCAGATGGAGACCGGGGGCGGGTTTGGCGGGAAGGAAGAGTATCCGTCGGTGGTGGCGACATACGCGGCGCTGCTGGCGCGGAAGGCGGGGCGGCCGGTGAAGATGATCTACGACCGGGCCGAGGATATCGCGGCGACGACGAAGCGGCATCCGAGCGCGGTGCGGCATCGGACGGGCGTGGACGCGGACGGGCGGCTAGTGGCGATGGAGATCGACGTGGAACTCGACGGCGGGGCGTACACGACGCTTTCGCCGGTGGTGCTGTCGCGCGGGTGTATCCACGCAGCGGGTGCGTATTTTTGCCCGAATGTGCGGATTCGGGGGCGGGTGGTGCGGTCGAATCATGTGCCATTCGGGGCGTTCCGCGGGTTCGGGGCGCCGCAGACGATTTTCGCGATCGAGCGGCAGATGGAGAAGATCGCGGCGGCGGCGGGGCTGGACGCGGTCGAGATCCGGCGGCGGAACTTCATCCGGCAGGGGCAGGAGACGGCGACGGGGCAGGTGCTGCGGGAGGCGGTGTTGCTGGAAGAGTTGCTGGAGCGGGCGCTGGCGGAGTCGGGATACCGGGAGAAGCGGGCGGCGGGGCGGCGGGGCCTGGGGCTGGCGGTGGCGCTGCACGGGATCGGGTTTACGGGATCGGGGGAGAAGTATTTGCGGTCGCAGGTGAAGCTGGAACGAACCCGGGCGGGCGGGGCGCGGATTCTGGTTTCGAGCGCGGAGTTCGGGCAGGGGGCGCTGACGGTGCTGCCGCAGATTGTGGCGGAGGAGTTGGGGGTGGCGCTGGAGTTGGTGGAGATGACGCATCCGGATACGGGGATGGCGCCGGACAGCGGGCCGACGGTGGCGTCGCGGACGACGATGATCGTCGGGGACCTGCTGCGGCGAGCCGCGCGGCGGATGCGGGAGAGCGGGGCGGCGAGCGTGACGGAGCGGTATGCGCCGCCGGAAGGTTTTGCGTTCGACGACGCGACGAACCGGGGGGATGCGTATGAGACATATTCGTGGGCGGTGGACGTGGCCGAGGTCGATGTGGACCGGGAGACGGGCGAAGCGCGGGTGACCGATTTCGTGGCGGTGCAGGACGCGGGGCGGATCGTGAATCCGGTGCTGGCGGAGGGGCAGGTGGCGGGTGGCGCGGCGCAGGGGATCGGGCTGGCGCTGTGCGAGGAGGTGGTGTACGAAGACGGCCGGGTGGCGAACGGGAATCTGGCGAATTACGTGATTCCGACGGCGGCGGACCTGCCGCCGCTGCGGGTGTTTTTCGTGGGACAGGAGGGACGGGTGAAGGGGCTCGGTGAGTTGCCGGTGAGTGGGGCGGGGCCGGCGGTGGCGAACGCGATTGCGGACCAGTTGGGCGTCGACGCGGACCGGTTGCCGGTGACGGCGGAGAGGATACTCGAATGCTTGCGGTGACGATGACGGTGAACGGGGAGCGGCGGACGGCGGAGGTATGGCCGATGGAACGGCTGCTGGACGTGCTGCGGCGGGATTTCGGGTTGACGGGGACGAAGGAGGGTTGCGGGGAAGGGGAGTGCGGGGCGTGCGCGGTGCTGCTGGACGGGGAGTTGGTGAATTCCTGCCTGGTGCCCGTGGCGCAGGCGGACGGGTGCGCGGTAACGACGATTGAAGGGATCGGGAACGAGCGGCTGCTGGGCGCGTTTGCGGAGTGCGGGGGGACGCAGTGTGGGTTCTGCACGCCGGGGATGGTTGTCGCGGCGGAGGCGCTGCTGCGGGAGCGGCCGCAGCCGACCGAAGACGAGATCCGGGAGGGGCTGGCGGGGAATTTGTGCCGCTGCACGGGGTACACGGGGATTGTGGCGGCGGTGAGGAGGGCCGGGCAATGAAGGGGCAAGTGCCGGAGTACCGGTTGGAGCGGGCGCGGGACCTGGAAGAGGCGTTGCGGATCGTTGGCGACGGGGCGCGGCCGTTTGCCGGGGGTACGGATCTGATGGTTGATCTGGGGGCGGGGAAGTTGGCGGGGCGGC
>CAYMTH010000250.1:0-3126 GCA_964393235.1 uncultured Solibacteraceae bacterium
GGTCGTGTTTGTGTGGGGGGGGGGGCAGGGGGGGGGTTTCGCGCGGGGACAGGCTGAAGCCTTTCCCCGACGGGAGGTTTGGGTGGTGTGCGGTGCGGGGTTAGAGGTAGCGCCAGGAGATGTAGATGTGGCTGATGACGATCGAGAGGATCATCAGGCCGAAGCCGGACTTGAGATAGGGCACGAAGCGGACAGGCTGGCCGGCGCGTTCGGCGATGCCGGCCACTACGAGGTTCGCAGAGGCGCCGATCAGCGTGCCGTTGCCGCCGAGACAGGCACCTAGCGATAGCGCCCACCAGAGGGGCATGAGACCCTGCTCGCCCCCGAAGGCCGGGGCCATGCTCTTGATCAGCGGGATCATGGTGGCGACGAAGGGAATATTGTCGATGAAAGCCGACAGGATCGCCGAGCCCCAGAGGATGGCGAGCACCGTCGTGTTGCGGTCGCCTTGCGTCGCGGCGAGGAGCTTTTCGGCCATCGCGCGGATGACGCCGGCGGACTCAAGGCCGTGGACGAGGATGAAGAGGCCGACGAAGAACATGAGCGTCACCCATTCGACCTCGGCGAAGGCGTGCTGCACCGATTCGGCCTGCTCCTCGGCGGATTTGTGGAAGTTGTCGAGCAGGAGGAGGAGGGCCGCGCCGCCCATGGCGACGGTGGCGGGTTCGAGGTGGGTGAGGCGGGAGGTGAAGAAGCCCGTCAGGACCAGGGCGAGGGTGAAGAGGGCGTGCTTGAGGAGACGGGGATCCTTGATGGCCTGGGACTCATCGAACTCGAGGACGCGGCGGCGGGCTTCGTCGGAGGTGACGAGTTCGGAACGCCAGAGGAAATAGTAGGGCACGGCGGAGACGACGAGGACGACGGCGACGACGGGGGCGAGGTTGAAGATGAAGTCGTTGAAGGGGATGCCGACGAGGGAGCCGATCATGATGTTGGGCGGGTCGCCGATGAGGGTGGCGGTGCCGCCGATGTTGGAGGCGAGGATCTCAGCGATGAGGTACGGGTAGGCTTTGACGCGGAGTTCCTCGGTGATGAGGAGGGTGACGGGGACGACGAGGAGGACGGTGGTGACGTTATCGAGCAGGGCGGAGAGGCAGGCGGTGACGAGGGAGAACATGAGGAGGACGCCGAGGGGGCGGGCGTCGACCTTTTTGGCGGACCAGATGGCGACGTACTGGAAGACGCCGGATTTGGCGGTGATGCCGACGATGAGCATCATGCCCATGAGGAGGCCGATGGTGTTGAAGTCGATGCCGCGGAAGGCGGCTTCCTGATTGAGGACACCGCAGAGGATGAGCAGCGCGGCGCCGAGCAGGGCGAGGATGGCGCGGTTGAGCTTCTCGCTGATGATGAGGGCGTAGACGACGCCAAACAGGAGGGAGGCGACTACGGCATGGGACATGGGGGCAAGACTCCTTTAGGGGTCATCGCAGGGCGTCGAGGATCTGCCACGAGGCGATGGAGCCGACCAGTTTTTTGGTGCCGCGGTCGACGACGGCGATGGACTCTCCGTATTGATCGAACAGGAGGATGGCCTGCAGGAGCGGGCTGTCGGGATGGAGGGGCGGGGCGTCTTCGGCGGTGAGGAAGTCGGTGACGGGGCGGGTGGCGGCGAGGGCGAGCTGCTCCTTCATTTTGTCCACGGAGGTGGAGACGAAGGCGAGGTTCTCGATGGACTTGCGGTGGAGCTGGGCGGCTTTGGGGAGGAGCACGTCCCAGACGTCCTTGAGGTCGAAGATGCCCTTGTAGATGCCGGCGGCGTCGACGACGGGGAGGGAGGTGGCGCGAGAGTCGCGGAGGATCTGGAAGGCGGCGCCGAAGGTGGCGTCGAGGGGGACGCTGGCCGGGGCGGGGTTCATGAGGTCGGCGACTTTCATGGGGGTTCTCCTGGGTATGGGCAAGTTGGGGGCCAAACGGGAAGGCCGTGTTTACAGGGGTTGCGCGCGGCCCAGAATAAAATGCCCCGGGGGAAACCGGGGCATTTGGCGCGGAGCGCGTACGGGATTGGCTGTAGCGGAGGGCTACGATTTGGTGAAGGGCGAGCCGGTGAGGGGGCCCGTGGAATCGGCGAAGGACTCGGCGTGGATGTCCATGGCGCGGAGGATGGACAGGTACATGTTGGCCATGCGGGATTCGCCGTTGCGGTAATACTGGCCGTGCTTGAGCCCCATGTTGCCGCCGCCGGCGACGAGGGTGGGGATGTTGCGGGGATTGTGGGTGGTCGACGCGCCGGAGCCGAACAGGACGATGGTGTTGTCGAGCACGGTGCCCTGACGGTCCTGGTAGGAATCGAGCTGCTTCAGGAAGTGAGAGATCTGGGTGGCGAGGAACTGGTCGTACTTCGCGAACTGGAGCTGGCCTTCCTTGTCGGTGGCGTGCGAGAGGTTGTGGTGGGTCTTCGACAGGCCGAGCTTGAGGGGGAAGGTGTCGGAGATGCCCATGCCGTCTTCGCGGTTCAACATGAACGTCACCGAGCGGGTGATGTCGGCATCGAAGGCGAGGGCGATGAGGTCGAACATCGTCTTGTAGAACTCGGCCGGTTCGCCTTCGTTGGAGGCGTCGAGGTTGAGGTGGGAGTAGTCCTGCTTCTTGAGCGGGACGTCGATCCACTTCTCGCTGGCGATGAGGCGGGATTCGACTTCGTTGAGGGAGGTGAGGTACTGCTCCATGCGCTCGCGGTCGGACTTGCCGAGCTGCTGGTCGAGGGACTTGGCGCTCTGGGCGACGGCATCGACGAGTTTGATGCGGCGCTGGAGCTTTTCGCGCTCAGACTGCACGGAGGACATGTCGCCTTTGAAGAGGCGGTTGAAGATGCGGCGGGGATTGTTTTCCGCGGGGATGGGGCGGCCTTCGAGGGAGTAGGAGATCGTGCCGGTGCGGGAGAGGAAGCCGGTGCCGGCGTCGATGGAGAGAATCAGGGACGGCTGGCGGCAGTACTGCTTGGTGTGAAGGGCGATGACCTGGTCAAGGCCGGCGGTGTTGTAGGTGCCGGGCTTGGGATTGTGGAGCGGCGCGCCGGTGAGCCACATGTCCGAGCAGGTGTGCGGATCGGCCTTGGGGCCGGAGGGGTGGAACATGCCGCCCATGAAGGAGAGCTTGTGGCGGAAGGGGGGGAAGGGCTGGGTG
>CAYMTH010000250.1:3136-7513 GCA_964393235.1 uncultured Solibacteraceae bacterium
GGCGTACACGTGGCTCTTCCGATCGAACTTCGGTAAGGGAAGTCAGGTACTGTTCCTTGCGCTCGCGTCTTTCTGCTCGGGGAACTAGTGCCACTCGGGGATGTTGTGCTCGGACTTCGGCAGCGACATGCCGTTGGCGGTGTAGAGCGCGCAGAAGCGGCGCGGGGTCTGGTTGGTCACTTCGGCGCCCATGGCGTCGAGGACGGGGAGGGCGAGCGAGACGCCGCCAAGTCCACGAAGGAAGGCGCGGCGATCCATTGGGCGAGCGGTTTTCAGCAACATGAGCGGCTCCGGGATTCGATGAAAATCAGTTTACTATTTCTCGAGGAAGATTTTGCTGTTGACGACGTAACGGACCATGTCCTGCATCCGGTAGCCGGAGGCGCGGAGCTTGAGGGCGTCCTGCTTGAGCCAGGCCTGTTCGTTGTAGGTGAGGGAACGGCCGGTGGCGTAAGTCGCCATATGCTTTAAGACGCTGTAGGCGACCTGATCGATACGTGTTTCTCCGAGGTGTTTCTTCAGGTCGTCGATGCCGTTGACTTCGGCGCCGTCAGGGAGCTTGGACTGGGCGTCGGCGGGCTCCTTTTTCAGGCGGCCGGAGGCGTCGAACTGTTCGAGGGCGACGCCCCAGGGATCGATCTTGAGGTGGCACTGCATGCAGCCGGGCTGGGAGCGGTGCTGTTCGAGACGCTGGCGAAGGGTCTGGGCGTCGTTTTCCTTGAGGGCGGGGACGTTCGGGGGCGGATCGGCGGGGGGCTCGGCGACGATTTTGCGGGCGAGCCAGGCGCCGCGTTTGACGGGGTTGGATTCGCGGCCGTCGGAGAGGCCGGCCATGAGGGCGGCCTGGGTGAGGACGCCGCCGAGTTCGCGGCGGTTGTGGCGGACGGGGACGTAGTTGAGGCCGGATTCGGTGAGGTCGCCGAGACCGTAGTAGCCGGCGACGGCTTCGTTGGCGAGGATGAAGTCGGACGCGATCAGGTTCTTGGCCGGGAGGTTCTGGCGGATGAGGTGGCCGACGAACTCGATGGGCTCCTGGCGGAGGTGGCCTTTGGCGTCACGGGTGAGTTGGGGGAAGCGTTTGCGGTCGGGCTCGAGGACCTGGATTTTGTCGAGCTGGAGCCACTGGGAGGCGAACTCGCGGAGGAACTGGTTGAAGCGCTTGTCGTTGATGAGGCGGGAGACCTCGGCGTCGAGGTTGGCGCGGAGGGTGCCGGTGCGGGCGAGACGGAGGGTCTGGGAGTCGGGTGGGCCGTTCCAGAGGAAGTAGGAGAGTTTGGAGGCGAGCTCGTGGTTATCGAGGGGCTCGGGGCCGGGGGTGGCGGAGGTTTCGGTGAGGAAGAGGAACTGCGGGGAGGTGAGGACGACCTGGAGGGCGTCCTTGACGGCGTCGCGGAAGGGGCGGCCGGCGGCGGTGGACTTGGTGTAGATGCCGACGAGGGCCTGTTCTTCCTGGGCGTTGAGGGGCCGGCGGAAGGCGCGGGTGGCGAAGTTGCGGATGATGTCGCGGGCCCAGGCGGCGGGGTTGGCCTGGTTGGGCGAGTCGATGAAGATGTTCTTGTGGGAGACGGGGGGCCAGGACTCGTAGAAGGGCCCTTCGAACTCGACGGAGCGGATGTTGAGGCGGGGCATGTCGCGGCCGTCGGTGTATTCGCTGCGGACGGCGATTTCGCGGACGCCGGCGAGGTAGTTGACGTTATCCTTTTCGACGTCGGGGGAGGGGAAGTTGCGGATGGCGCCTTCGAAGGTGTACTTGGCGAGGTTGGTGCCGGCGACGAGCTGGGGCCCGCCGACGGGGGCGAAGGTGGAGCCGCAGTCCCGGCGGAGGCCGAGGTGGACGCCGAGGCGGGGGACGCGCTTTTCGAACTTGGCGAAGCGGGCGGCGAGGGAGTCCGTGGCCGGGATGGGCGTGAGGACGACCTTGGCGATGCCGTTGACGCCGGTGTACTTCGCGTTGACCGCGAGGGGGCCGGCGGGGAGGCGGACGGCGAGGAAGGCGGGCTGGCCGAGGATGCCGGAGAAGTGGCGGGCGCCGAGGGAGAGGGTCAGTTCCTCGGGGCGGCCGGGGGGCGCTTTCTGGAACTCTTTGCCGGGCTCGATGAGGGCCTGCAGTTCGGCTTCGGAGAGGGCGCGGCGGTAGAGTTTGACTTCGTCGATGTCGCCGCGGAAGGGGGGCGCGTTGGGGATGCGGCCGACGGTGAAGGGGAGGCGGGCGTTGGTGAGGTTTGCCGGGCCGACGTCACCCTTGGCGACGAGGAAGCCGTTGACGTAGATCTTCGTCATGCCTTTGCCGCGGCGCACGACGGCGGCGACGTGCTGCCAGGCGTTGGGGCGGAGGACGCCGTAGGGGGTGGTGACGGTGCCGTTGCCGAGGTTGTTCTGGCCGGTGGTTTCCAGGCGCAGGGAACCGCGGTTGTCGGAGATATCGAGCGACCAGCCGGGCGTCCAGCCGGTGCCGCCGAAGCCGATGAGGCCGGCGCGGCGGGGGCCGCGGGGGTTGATCCAGGCGGCGACGGTGAACTCGCCTTCGCCGACGTGGAGGGATTCGGCGTTGGGGAAGGCGGCGGAGTCGGAGTCGGCGGTGAGGGAGAGGGCTTTGCCGAAGGGGGAATCGACGATTTTGGTGGCGCCTTCGAGTTTGGCGGCGGATTCCTTGTTGAAGTCGAAGCTGGCGGCGAGGCCTTCGGAGATGCGGGAGGCGTCGGGCGCGGGGGGCGTGGTGTTGCGCGGGTTGGCGTGGACGTCGACCTGGTAGAGGCCGGCGGCGGGGACGGTGACCTGCTGGCCGGGGGTGGCGGTGAGGGCGGCGGAATTGGCGGGGGCGATGGCGGCGCCGGTGTCGAGCAGGAGGCCGTCGTCGTACTTGGCGGCGGTGACGGTGACGCGGAAGCGGCCGTAGTCGGGGAGTTCGCGGAGGGAGATCTTGAAGTTGGCCTTGGGGCCGTAGGTGCCGTCGGCTTCGAAGGTTTCGTCGTTGGGGATGGCGGGGCGGAGGAGGAGGCCTTCGGGGACGGTGGAATAGGCGAGGCCCTTGGGGTAGCCGCGGGAGCCGCGCATGCAGGCGAAGACGGAGTGATAGATGGAGTCGAAATCGCGCCAGCCGCGGACGGTGTCGTTGCCCTGGTAGCCTTCGATGAAGCGGTACTTGGTCCGCATGAAGAACGTGTCGGCGGGGAAGGGCTTTTTGGCGGTCAGTTCGGTGACGGTGAAGTCCTGGTTTTCCAGGAGCAGGGAGTTGGCGCCGAGGACGAGTTCGTCGGGGATGGGGTTTTTGTTGATGTTCTGGCCGAGGTCGACGCGGAAGTTCTGGATTTTGGGCTTTTGGGTGGGGTCGATGATGGCGCGGCTGAGGGCTTCCTCGGCCATCTCGAGGTAGGCTTCCATGAGCAGCGGGGAGAGTTGCAGGGTGTCCTTGTTATTGACGAAGCCGTCCTTGGAGATGGCGTCGGGGGGGAGGGCTTCGGTGACGTCGTCTTCGAGGCGGAGGAGTTCGCGGAGGGTGTTGCGGTACTGATCCTTGGTGAGGCGGCGGACGAGGCCGTTTTTGGGGGCGGGGCGGAGGCGGGCGATTTCGATGGCGCGGGTGGTCCAATCGACGATGGCCTGGCGTTCGGCGGCGGTGGGCTGGGGGAGGCCCTTGGGGGGCATGGTGCCGTTCTGGACGCGGTGGCGGATGCCTTCCCAGATGCGGACGTGGTTATCGGCGATGGAGGTATCGAGGTGGTCGACGCGGACGCCGGCGGTCATGTTGTCGACGTTGTGGCAGGAGACGCAGTTCTTTTTGAGGAACGGCTGGACGGTTTGGGTGAAGGCGGGGTCGAGGTCGGACTGGGCGGCGCCGGCGGGCTGGGCGAAGTGCCAGGCGAGGGCGGCGAGGGGGATGGCGGCGAGGGCGGATTTGGTGAAGCGGGAACGCATAAATGAAAGGAACGCAAGGTTATGGTATCAAAGGCGGTAAGTTTACTTGTGTTCTACGAAACTCTTCGTATATTGTCCTTGTATGGGTAAGTTGAAGCCGAGTTCGGGCGAGTGGGAGATTCTGCAGGCGTTGTGGAAACTGGGGCCATCGACGGTGCGGACGGTGCACGAGGAGGTGAGCGGGGAGCGGGCGGTGCAGTACACGACGACGTTGAAGCTGATGCAGATTCTGGCGGAGAAGGGGCTGGTGACGCGGGACGAGACGGCGCGGGCGCACGTGTACCGGGCGGCGGTGGAGCGGGAGGCGTTGCAGGGGGATGCGGTGGAGGATTTGCTGGAGCGGGTGTTTGGGGGATCGGCGGCGGAGTTGATGCAGCGGGCGCTGGCACGGCGGCGGCCGGGGCGGGGGGAGTTGGCTGCACTGAAGAGGATGATTGCGGAGTATGAGGAGAAGGGGCGATG
>CAYMTH010000251.1:0-7428 GCA_964393235.1 uncultured Solibacteraceae bacterium
CGCCAGCCGGTTAACTGCAGCGCGGCCTCGGCGGCTATGCGGTCGTCGCCGGAGGCGAGCAGGACGCGGGCGTCGCGCAGACCTTCGAAATCGCCCTGGCGCAGGCGGGCGAGGTGGGCGAGTTCGCGGATGTGATGGATGGGGCTCTTCTGCGACAGTTTGCGGGCGTCGTAGCGCGCGTCTTGGCCGGCGGAGAGCTCTTTGAAGCGCGGCTCGTCGAAGGGGAGCTGGGGCACCAGTTCGTCTTCGAGCGCCTCGGCCCAATGCGGGAGGTAGAGAAACTGGCTGAGCCAGCGGACGTCCTCGACGTGACGGTTGGCGAGCGCGGCGTGCGTGCCGTAAATCGAGGTGTGCGTCGCGATGAGGTCGGGATCGAACTCGGCGAGGAGCTTCGGGATCTCGAACATGCTGGCGCCGTGGTGCTTCAGCATGCGGGCGCAGCCATAGTGTTCCGGGGCGGCGGCGATGGCGCCGCAGGCGCGGCAGAACTTGCCCTTCGGGCCCCACTTGGCGCACCAGAAGCAGCGGAACTCGGCGCGGGCGGCGGCGCCGCAATGGACGCAGAGGTCGCCGAGGCTCCAGTCGACGGGCTGGCGCCCCTCGCAGGATTCGCAGATGGCGCGCATGCGTTAGCCGCGGATCCGGCGGACGCGGCCCCAGAGGTCGTCCTTCTCGGAAGGCGTGAGGGCTTTCAGGCGGCGGGCGATCTCCTCTTTGGCGACACCTTCGCGCTTGAGGAGGACGGCGAGGTCGAACTCGGCGAGCGGGACGAACTCGGCGCCGCAGCCGCGGCAGAACTTGCCGGGGCCGCTGGCGGAGCACCAGTAGCAGCTCTGGACCGGCTCGGCCTGCTTGCCGCAGGAAGGGCAGAGGTCGCCGGTCTTGTAATCCTTAGGCTGGCGGGTTTTGCAGTGCGCGCAGTAGACGGCGTCAGGCGAGTCGATGACGACCTTCTCCGGCGCGGGCGCGGCTTGCGCGGCGGGGGCCGGGGCGCCGACGGCCCATTCCATCACCTTCGCGGCGACGGCCGGGTCGAGCGAGGGCATCAGTTCGAGCAGCGTGGCCGCATTGCCGACGGTGGAAAAATCGGCCTTCGATTTGACGCCCAGCGCGGCGAGCGCCTGCAGCTGTTCCGGCGTGAGGCCTTTGGCGGCGAGGATGTTCTGTTCGAGGACCGTGAATTCCATACTCTGATTAGCGTAATCGAGCCGGGGAGGTCATCACGAAAGATTGTTCTTGACAGAAAGTACTTTGCGTTACAAAGTATCGATATGAACCTGAACATCGATCCGACCGCCGGCCTCGTCTGGCGCAACCATTTTCGCCGCAACCTGTTCGAGGAGCTGGCGCCGCGTTCGCGGGACCCGTGGGGCCCGGGGGAGCGGGAGCTGCTGGGGCCGTCGCTGGCGCAGTTCCAGCTGGGCGAGTCCTCCGACGGGCGGCACCTGCTGCGGTACGCGCGGGAGTTCGGGGAGGCGACGGGGGACGCGTGGCTGGGGGAGGCGATGGCGCTGTTCATTCAGGAGGAGAACCGGCATTCGCACTATTTGGGCGAGTTTTTGCGGGCGCAGGGGTATCCGCTGTTGCGGCATTGCTGGACGGACGCGGTGTTCCGGGCGGTGCGGAAGCCGCTGGGGTTCGGGCTGATGGTGGCGGTGCTGGCGTGCGCGGAGATCGTGGCGGTGCCCTATTACAGCGCGGTGCGGACGTATACGTCGTCGGGGTGGCTGCGATCGATCTGCACGCGGCTGTTGACGGACGAGGCGATGCACCTGCGGTTCCAGGCGTCGAACCTGGGGCGGGTGTGGAAGCGGCGGCCGGGGCTGCGGGCGCTGCGGTGGGCGCACAAGGGGTTCCAGGCGGCGGTGTGCGCAGCGGTGTGGTGGGATCACGGGCGGGTGCTGCGGGCCGGGGGGTACACGCGGCTGACGTTCCTGAGCGCGTGCCTGGATCTGCTCGACGAGCTGTACGCGGCGCAGGAGATGCGCGTTGACCAATTGGCCCCGGCACGGTCCAATGGTTAGGTGGTTTTGAGTATCTGCTGTTCGTCCCGGGGGGCCGGGTTGGCGGCCCGGATCGGGGCGCGCCTGGAACGGAATCTGGGCGTCCGTACGCTGCTGGTGCAGGAAGACGAAGTGCCGGTTTCCGAGACGTGGGAAGAGGGCACGGGCGCCGGCGCGGTGCTGGTGCTGCTGGATGGCGTGTCGGCGCCGCCGCCGCTCGACGCGCGGGCGTGGGCGGGGCTGATCGAACACGCCGGCGAGCCGCCGGTGGCGTTCGCGAAGCTGGAGGACTGCGCCTATCCGAAGCTGCTGGAGCGGCGGCGGTTCTTCGCAACGGCAGACCTGGAACGTTCCGTGGAACGGTGGATCGTCAGCCTGATGGAAGCGTTGCCGGGGCTCGCGCCGGAGCCGCACGACGCGCCGTTTCCCGAAGAGTGGTGGATCGAACTGGCCGATCAGCCGGGGCTGGCCATCACCGGCGACGCGGGCGCGGCCCATGCCTTCGCGGCGCGGGCGGCGGGCCATTTTCAGACTGTCCTGTGGATCGGCGGAGAGGGGCGGGACCAGGCCGCGGTCCGCGCCGAACTGGAACACCGGAGGCGGCCGGGGCGGTCGCTGATCGTGCTGGCACACGTGGCCCGGCCGCTGGCGCTGGAGCCCGACGGCAACTCGGTGCTGCAGGTGACGGGGACGCCGGAACCGGGCGGGGAGTCGCCGCTGGGGGCGTGCTATGCGCCGGGGTTTCCGGGTTGGCTGGCTCGGGAGATGGGGGCGGCGCTCGACGGGGCGCACCTGCTCGACAAGAAAGAAGACCTCTACCGGCTGAGCACACGGCCGGCGCCGACAGAGGCGGAGCGCGCGCGGCACTTCACGATCGTCGAGCGGCACTTCCGGAGCGTGAAGAAGAAGCCGAAGCCGTGCCGCGCGCTGCTCGGCGAGGTGGCCGGGGCGCTCGGGTACGGGTTCGTTCACGAGTGGGACGCGGCGACGAAACTGGCCAAGCGAGCGGCCAATCTGCTGCGGGAGGACGGGCGGCGGCGGGAAGCGGCGCGGCTCTACAACCGGCTGCTGGTGGAAGCCGACGAGCGCGGCGACGGGGAGACGGCGGGCGAGGCGCGGCACGAACTTTCCTGGCTGACCGAGGACAGCGAAGCGCCGGCCGCCGACACCATCGCGGGACAGCAAATGACCTTCGACCTGGCGTAAACTGGCGGGACTATGTCCCTAACACCCGCCCGCATTATGCAAGCCCTGACGGGCTATCAACAGACGGCCGCGATGCAGGCCGCGCTCCAACTCGGCATCTTCACCGCGATCGCCGCGGGGCACCAGACGGTGGCCGCCCTCGCGGAGCATTGCAAGGCTTCGCCCAAGGGCGTCCGCGTGCTGTGCGACTTCCTCACGATCGGGCAGTTCCTGACCAAAGACGGCGACCGCTACGGCCTGACGCCGGAAAGCGCGCTGTTCCTGGACCGGAACTCGCCGGCGTATTTCGGCGGCGTGGCGCACATCTTCGCGGGAACGGCGATCTTCAAGGCCTTCGAGGATCTGACCGGCGTGGTGCGGAAGGGCGGCACGCTGCTCAACGACGAGGGCGGCACGATGTCGCGGGAGAACCCGGTGTGGGAGGAGTTCGCGCGGTCGATGATCGCGATGATGGCGCCGGCGGCGGGGGTGATCGCCGAGATGGTGAACCAGCCGGCGGGGCGGCCGCTGAAGGTGCTCGATATCGCGGCGGGCCACGGGATCTTCGGCATCACGATCGCGCGGCAGAATCCGAACGCGCAGATCCACGCGGTGGACTGGGCGTCCGTGCTCGAGATCGCGCGGGAGCACGCGATGGCGGCGGGCGTGATCGAGCGCTGGCACGCGATCGAGGGCAGCGCGTTTGAGGAAGAGTTCGGCTCCGATTACGACGTGGTGCTGCTCACCAATTTCCACCATCACTTCACCCCGGCGGTGATCGAGGGCCTGATGCGGAAGGTGCGGGCGGCGATGAAGCCGGACGGGGTGGCGGTGACGCTGGAATTCGTGCCGAACGACGACCGCGTGACGCCGCCGGACGCGGCTTCCTTCTCGATGGTAATGCTGGCGACGACGCCCGAGGGCGACGCCTACACCTTCGCCGAATACGACGCGATGTACAAGAACTGCGGCTTCACGCGGAACGAACTGCACCGCATTCCGGTGTCGGCCGAGGCGATCATCCTCTCGCGCCCGTAGCGGCTACAACTGGCGCAGGCGTTCGCGGGCGGCGCGCATCGCCTGCGCCAGCAGATACGTATCCGCCGAGTAGTGAATCAGGTCGGCGCCGAGGGCGATCCAGGCGCGGGCGGCCTCGTCGTTATTGACGAACACGCTGACCTCGATGCCGTTGGCGCGCGCGGCGGCGAGGATGCGGCGGCCGGCGTCGAGCAGGCGCGGGTCCATCACCTGGCCGGGGATTTCGAGCGCCTGGCTCAAGTCATACGGCCCGATGAAGAGCTCATCGAGACCGGGCGTGGCGGCGATCTCCTCGACGGCGGCGAGGGCGCCGGCGGTTTCGATCTGCACGGCGACGCGGGTGCGGGCGTTGGCGCCGGCGAGGTATTCGGCGACCGGCTCGAGCGAGTAGCGGGCGGCGCGGACCATGTGGTTGACGCCGCGGCGGCCGTGCGGGAAAAAGCGGGCGGGGGCGACGACGCGGCGGGCCTCTTCGGCGGTTTCAAGGCGCGGGACGATGATGCCGTCGGCGCCGTTATCGAGCGCGCCCTGGATGGTTTCGGCGTTGCCGTTGGGCACGCGGACGTAGGCCGGGATGCGGGCGCCGCGGAGCATGGCGGGGAGTTGGGCGTTGTCGATGGGGGCGTGCTCGCAGTCGATGACGCAGTAGTCCCAGCCGGCCCAGCCGGCCATTTCGACCGGCTCGGGCGTGGCGAGTTCGATGAGGACGCCGAAGCGGGGCATGGATCAGGCCTTTTTGCGGCGGGCGCGGGACTTCGGCTCGCGGAAGAGGCCGCTGATGTGGCGCTGGAGTTCGCGGAAGATGAGGTCGGCGGGCTTAGTGGCGTCGATGGTGGTGAACTCGTACTTCTTGCCCATGCGATCGAGCGCCTTGATGACGCGTTCCTGGTAGCGGACGTAGCTCTCGTACATGTCGGGGCCGAAGCGCATGTCCATGCCCGATTCCCAATACTCGAAGCTGCCGCGGCCCATGACGACGCGGGAGACGAGCGTGGGGACGTCGGCGCGGAGGTAGTAGACGGCGTGGGGGACGAGGGCGAAGCCGGCGACCTTTTCGAGCCAGGCGGCGTCCTCGGAGCGGGCGAGGCCGCGGGCCATGAGCGAGAAGATATAGCGGTCGGTGAGGACGACGAAGCCGGCGCGGAGGGCGGGGATGATCTCGTTTTCCAGGCGGTCGGCGAAGTCGGTGGCGTAGAAGAGGGTCATGGTCACCGGGCCGAGCGTGTTGCCCTCCTTGGCCTGGGCGATGCCGCGGCCGGCGAGGGCGGAGCGGGCGAGGCCGGTGTCCATGACGGCGTGGCCCTGCTGTTCGAGCCAGGCGCGGAGGCGCGTGATCTGCGTGGAGCGGCCGACGGTGTCGGGCCCTTCGATGACGATCAGCTTGCCCTGGAGTTCGGCTGTGTCGACCCCCGGGAGGGGTTCGCTATAGAACTGGAGGGGCTTGGGGGATGGCACGGAAGGCTCTTTCCTTGTGGAGAATCTGGCCGGAGGCGATGGCCTCGCCGAGGTGGTCCATGACGATCTGGCGCATCTGCTGCTGCTGCTCTTCGATGGACCCGGAGGCGTCGATGATGTGGAAGCCCATCTCTTCGGCCATGGCGTCGTATTCCTCGAGGATGCGGCCCTGGAAGAGGCGGAAGCTTTCCTCGATGCGGCGGGAGAGGTTGAGGTCCATGCCGGCTTCGTAGTACTTGATGGAGTCGCGGCCGCCGAGGATGCGGCCGAGGGCGACTTCGAGGGGGACGCGGAAGTAGAAGGCGAGGTTGGGCTGGATGGCGAAGTTGTAGAGGTTGCGGACCCAGCGGGGGGAGACGCCGCGGACGACGTCGCGGGCGAAGGCGGTGTAGGCGAAGCGGTCGGCGCAGACGATGGCGCCGGCTTTGAGCATGGGGACGATGTAGCCCTCGTGGCGGTCGGCGAAGTCGGTGGCGTGGATGAGGGAGAAGGTCGTCGGGGTGAACATCTGCTTCTTCTTGCCGCGGCGGGTAGTTTCGCGGACAAGGGGGGAAGAGTTCCACTCGGAGAAGGCGACGGCGAGGCCCTGGGAGCGGAGCCACTGCGCGAGCAGGGACAGCTGGGTGGACTTGCCGGAGCCGTCGATGCCTTCGACCACGATCAGCTTGCCCTTGAAGCGGTTGGGAGTGAGCAGTGGCATAGGTAAACAAGAATTATAGCGGCGGCGGCGCGGGGTGTGTGTTTCAATCCCGTGACGGAGGCGACGGCGGGTATGATGAAAATGTACATGCCTCGCTATGCCGCCATCGATATCGGGAGTAACTCGGTACGGTTGGCCGTGGCGGAGGTGGAACCGGATCGGCCGGTAAAGACGCTGGCGGCGGAACGGGAAGTGACGCGGCTGGGGACGTCGGTGTTCAGCGAGGGGTCGATCAGCAAAGAGGCGATGGACCACCTGTGCCGGGTGCTGGAGCGGTTCAAGGGCATTATCGCGAAGCACCACGCGATGGGGGCGCGGGCGGTGGCGACCTCGGCGGTGCGGGATTCGCGGAACCAGGACGAGTTTCTGGCGCGGGCGACGGCGGCGGCGGGCGTGCCGGTGGAAATCATCTCGGGCGTCGAAGAGGCGCGGCTGATCCACGCGGGCTTGCAGTCGGTGTGGCCGCATCCAGACGAGCGGATCCTGATTATCGACATCGGGGGCGGGTCGGCGGAAGCGATCATCGGGGAGAACGGGCGGATGACAGCGGCGGTGTCGAAGCCGCTGGGGGCGGTGCGGCTGCGGCAGATGTTCCTGCAGAACGATCCGGCGGGGGCGGACGATCTGGACCGGTTGCACGGGTTCATCGACGAGAAGATCGCCGCGATTTTGAAGAAAACGGGGCGGCCGGAGCTGGACCGGGTGATCGCGACCTCGTCGACGGCGGCGGCGGTGGCGTGCGCGATTCACGGAATCGACCGGCGGAACCGGCACATCGCGGACCAGATGCGGGCGACGACGGCGCAGGTGGACCGGTTGGTGGCCGAACTGGCGGGACAGAAGCTGGCGCAGCGGCGGAAGCGGACGGGGATCGGGCCGCGGCGGGCGGAGATCATCGTGGGCGGGGCGACGGTGCTGGCGCGGATGCTGCGGGCGTACGGGGCGCGGTCGTTCTGCTATTCGGCGGCGGGCGTGCGGGACGGGATCATCGCCGACCTGGCGGCGCGGCGCGTGGGGGCGGAGGGGTCGCGGCTGGACAAGGAACAC
>CAYMTH010000252.1:0-7047 GCA_964393235.1 uncultured Solibacteraceae bacterium
CTCGCGGGCGGGATCGCCCACGATTTCAATAACTTACTGACGGCCATCACCGGCTACTCCGGTCTCGCCCTGGCGAACCTCGACACCAAGGACCCCGTCCGCGGCGATGTCGAAGAGATCAAGCGCGCCGGCGACCGCGGCGCCTCCATCACCCGCCAGTTGCTCGCCTTCAGCGGCAACCACCCCCGCACCGCTCGCCCGATGAGCTGCAACGACTCGGTGAAGAGCGTCGAGCGCCTCGTCCGCGTCATGGCTGGAGACACCATCCACGTCGACCTGTCCCTGGAAGCCGACCTCCCGCTCACCGTCGCCGACCCGCAACTGATCGAAGAGTGCATCATGCATCTCGTTGCAAACGCAAAGGAAGCGATGCCCAACGGCGGTACATTGCAGATCCAGACCGGCGCCCGCACGCTCAACCGCACCCGGCTCGACGCCCGCCCCCCGCTCGGCCCGGGCGAGTACGTCACCCTCTCGGTGGTCGACACCGGCGACGGCATCGCCCCGGAAGCGCTGCCGCACCTCTTCGAACCCTTCTATACGACGAAGAACTCGCCTGTTTCCAACGGGATGGGCCTTGCGATCGTTTACGGGATCGTGCGCCAGGCGGGCGGATCGATCGTGGTACACTCGGCGCCCAAGTACGGGTCGACCTTCCGGATCTTCCTGCCCCTGGCCCCCGATCAGGTCCGCCCGCGCCCCGAGCCCGTCGACGAGTCCTCGCTGCGCGGCGATGAGACCGTTCTGCTCGCGATGGAATCCGACGCCGAGCGCCACCGGCTGCGCGAAGTCCTTGATTCGGCGGGATATACCGTCATGGAAGCGCGCAGCGGCCTGCAGGCGCTCGAGATGGCCCACAAGTCGACCGGGATAATCCACCTGCTGGTCACCGACATCACCCTGCCCCGTATGACCGGCCCCGCGCTGGCCGAATCGGTCACCGGCCGAATCCCGGCGATCCGCGTCCTGTTCGCGACCGCCCGGGGCGCCGAAGAGATTGAACGGCATGGACTTACGCCCGAAAACGTCCTGCGGCTCGACCGCACCTTCGACCGCCGTTTCGTCCTGCAGCGCGTCCGCGAAACCCTCGCGGCCGGGTCCCGCCAGTAGTGTTCCGGATCCTGCGGCACCGCTTCCGGTGTGAGGCGATCACCCCTGTTTTCTTCCCGGAAGGGAAGGCGGAAAACGTGTTGCGCGGGATGGCCGGGATGCTGATTCCCCGGGTGGCGGGGCCGGAACTGGCGGCAAAACTGCTCCGTCCGGAGTGGCCGGAGGGCCCGTCGGGCTACAAAACACCCCCGAAACCGTATCATTTTCGCGCGTTTTGGCTCGATAAACGGCGCATTTTCGCGCAAGAATCGTTCACTTTTGAGGTGTTTCAGTACGCCCCGGAGCTCCCGTTGAGGGAAATTCTGACCCGGGCGATCGAGATTTTAGAACACGAAGGCCTCGGTCCGGGGCGGGGGCTGGCGCGGCTGATCGACGTCGAAACCGACGAATCGCTGCACCCGCTGGCGCCGGGCCGGGAGGTCGGGGAGGTGACGCTGCGGCTGCTGACGCCGGTCGACGTCGACCTGGCCTTCCCGGTGCTGCTCGCCCGGCTGACGGAGCGGATTCACGCGCTGCGGGCTTGCTACCAGGGCCTGGCGCCGCTGCCGGCGCCCGGGGGCGACGCGGTCGAGGTGGTCCGCGACGCGACGGAATGGGTGGACCGGGAGCGGCTGAGCACGCGCACGGGGCAGCGGTACCAGACCGGGGGACGGGTGGGCGAAATCGTCTACGCGGGGCCGCTCACGGCGGCCTGGCCGTACCTGGAAACGGGCGAGTGGACCGGGGTCGGCAATGGCCACTACGAAGTAGTAGGATAGGGAACCATGCTCTCCCGTCGACTCTTTCTTTCCGCGCTCCCCGTCGCCGCCGCCCAGATCGGCAAGGTCAAGATCAAGGACGTCCAGGTAATGATGATGCAGGGCGGACGCACCTATACGCTGATCAAAATCACGGCCGATAACGGGGTTTATGGCATCGGCGAGGCGTATGGCAGCCCGGGCGTCGGCGTGAAGGAACAGGTGCTGGCGCTGAAGCCGTGGCTGATCGGGAAGGACCCGCTGCAGATCGACACCATCTATACGGCGCTCGGGGCGGGCGGGGCGAGCCTTTCGGGCACGCGGACGGACGGATCGGCGCACAACCTGATGCGGGCGGCGAGCGGCATCGAAATGACGCTGTGGGACCTGGCGGGGAAGATCCTGGGTGTACCGTCGTCGACGCTGCTCGGCGGGCGGTTCCGGGACAAGGTGCGGGTGTACGACCATTCGGCGCCGGCGAACATGCTGGACAAGAACTCGTGCAAGGAGTGGGCGGCGAAGGTGAAGGCGGACCCGGCGGGGTTCACCTGCCACAAGTTCGGCTTCCCGCGGACGCGGCCGGCCAACGATGTGGCCAAGGACCCGGCAAACCGGATTCTGACCACGAAAGAGCTGATGCAGGTCCGGCAGGGGTTCGAGAACTGCCGGGAGGCGATCGGCTGGGAACACGACATCATCGTCCACTGCCACTGGGAGTACGACGTGCGGACGGCGATTCAGATCGCCGAGGCGGTGGAGCCGATCAAGCCGCTGTGGCTGGAAGATCCGCTGCTGGTGGACTACTCGAGTTCGTGGCCGCGGCTGACGGCTTCCGCGAAAGTCCCGATCTGCATGGGCGAGAACCTGGCCCGGCGGGAAGGGTTCAAAGAGTTCATCCTGAACCAGGGCTGCGACATCCTGAACCCGGACCTGCGCAACTCGGGCGGGTTTCTGGAAACCAAGCGCATTGCCGACTTCGCGGCGCCGTTTGGGATTCCGATGGCGACGCACAACACGGCGAGCCAGGTGCACACCTACGGCAACATCCAGTGGGCTTCGTCGATCCGCGACTACATCGCCACCGAGACGGTGACGGGCAAGGGCGATTGGATGGACAAGGTGCTGCTGCTCGACGGTCTGTACATTCAGGGGGGCTACATCCAAGTCCCCGAAAAGCCCGGTCTCGGCATTGAATTGAATCCGGACGTGGTCCGCGCCCATTTAGCGCCCGGTGAGGTTTGGTGGGGGTAGGAGTCAAAGCAGAGCGCCTGATCCTCGGCGCGATCGTGCTTCTGATGACCGCACTGCTCGTCCGGGAAGCGGCCGCTACCGGTGTGACCATGGACGAGCCGAACCACATGCTGGGGGCTCATTTTTACTGGGACGGGGGTAAGGTGTATCACGTCCCGGACCTGGCGCCGCTGCTGAAGATCGTCACCGGCTGGACGCCGAAGGCGTTCGGACTGGCGATTCCGCCGGCGACCGACGCGCGGTGGCAGACGAAGGACGAGTGGGGCGCGGCGGCGGGGTGGGCGGTGGATTTGAAAGACCCGTTCTACCGGCGGCTGACGCTGGCGATGCGGCTGCCGGTGCTGCTGTTCCCGCTGGCGACGGTGCTGCTGCTGTGGCGGTGGGGACGGGCGATCGGCGGGGCGGCGGGCGGGTTGGCGGCGGCGGCGGTGTTCGCCTTCGAGCCGACGGCGTTGGGGCACGGGGCGCTGGTGAAGAACGACGTCGCGGCGGCGCTGGGGTATCTGGTGTTCTGGTACGCGGCGTGGCGGCACTGGCAAAGGCCGTCGTGGGGGACGGTGGCGCTGCTGGCCGGGGCGACGCTGCTGGCGGTGACGGCGAAGCTTTCGATGATCATTCTGGCGGGCATCGGCCCACTGGTGCTGCTGGCGCGGCAGTGGCGGCGGTTCCCGCAGCATTTCTTGTTTTTTGCGGTGCTGCTCTATGTGGGGCTGTGCGCGGCCTATCAATGGAACGTGCGGCTGCTGCACCCGGTGGAGATCGTGCACAAGTGGGCGGACCCGAAGGTGCCGTGGCTGTTCACGGCGGTGGGGCAGATTTTCCAGTGGCTGCCGGTGCCCAGCTACTTCTGGCAGGGCTGCGTGGGGCTGTTCTGGAGCGCGGCGGACCGGCCGCCGATCTACCTGCTCGGCACGGTGCGGCATACGGCGGACCCGCTCTATTTCCTGATCGCGCTGGCGGTGAAGGTGCCGGTAGCGCTGCAACTGCTGTTCGTCGCGGCGGGCGTGTGGTGCGCGTGGCGGCGGGACGCGCTGGCGTTCTTTCTGCTGTTTCCGCCGCTGCTCTATGTCGCGCTAGCGAGTTTGTCGGGCCATCAGTTGGGGATCCGGCTGATTCTGCCGGCACTGCCGTTCGGGGCGCTGCTGGCGGCGCGGGCGATGGCGGACTGGCGGCGGGTGGTGACGGTGGCGGTGTTGTTGGGGGCGGCCGAATCGTTGTGGTATTTTCCGCACGGGATCGCGTTTTTCAATCTGTGGGCGGGGGGGCCGGCAAACGGGCTGCGATACCTGGCCGACAGCAATCTCGACTGGGGACAGGACCTGCCGGCGTTGAAGGAGTGGGCGGTGCGGAACAACGCGACCGGGTTCCGGCTGGCCTATTTCGGGGCGGACACGCCGTGGCGGCATTTCACGGATAAGCAGATCGTCTCGACGCCGCCGCCGTGGAACGATGAGTTAGCCAAGGGGCAGAAGATTTTGCGGCCGGAGCCGGGGGTTTACGCAATCAGCGCGACGCTGCTGCCGGGGCATTTTTTCCGGGCGCCGTACGAGGACTATTACAAGTTCTTCCGCGAGCGGCGGCCGGACGCGCGGGCGGGGTGGAGCATCTACATTTACGATCTGCGGTGAGGGCTTCCCGTTTGATACGGGAGCCGGATCAGAAACCGGGCCGTTGGAGTTCCTTCGGCACCCGTTCGCGGTCGTGACCCTCCACTAAAAGCTTCCACTCGAGCGGCACCGTTTCCGGGGGGAAACAGACCCGGTCGTTGCACGCCTGATAGCGGAACTCGCCCCGGATGATCAGCTCTCCGTTCGGCGCCGCCTTCTGCAATACGGGCTGCGCGGCGATCGTGATCTCGCGGCCCGCCCGCAGAATGCCCGTGAAGTTGGGCACTTTTTCGTCATACCCGTACAAGAGCGTCAACTCCGGCTTCGGCCATTCCACCGCGCCAGCCGTTACCGCCGGCGACGCGGCCAGCGTCCACGAGACCGGGATGAACTCCTCCGGCGCTCCCGGCGCATAGGCGTGCAGACCACGGCCGAGAAACGCATCGAGCGACAGGCGCAGGTGCTGGCCGCCACGGACCACGGTGGCGCTCGCCGTCGGGATCAGCCGGATCCGCGGACGGTCGATAGCGGCGCCGGCCGGGGCGGCCCGCTCGCCGTAACGGCCCGTAAGGATCGACGACACGGTGATGCGCTCGCGGTAATCATCCTCGAAGTACTTCGCCTCGACGCGGCCGGTGGGACCGATGACGAACAGGCCCGGATGCGGAACGCCGCGGGCAAACCCCTCTTTGATGTTCTCGTTGCGGATGCCGAAGGCGTCGATCACCTTCGAATCGGGATCGGACAGGAGCGGATAGGCGAGTTGTTTGCGGGCGGCGAAGTGAGCGAGGGCGGCCGGGGAATCGTAGCTCAGCGCGGCGACGCCGTAGCCGAGTTTGCGCAGCGTTTCCGCCTGCATTCCCAACTCCACGAGTTGGGTCTTGCAGTACGGTCACCAATCGGCGGAGCGGAAGAAGAGAAGCCAGAGCCCCTTGGGGCCGCGGAGGGAGGCGAGGTCGCGGGGGCGGCCGGTGGAGTCGGCGGCGGTAAAGGCCGGGATCTTTTCGCCGATGCCGGGACCGTACTTTTCAGCGAATGACTGGGGCGTGGCGGGCAGCGGGGCGAGATCGAGCGAGGCGAGCGCGGCCTTGGGCGAGGCGCCGGGGGCAAGCGCGATGCCGAGCGTGCCGGCGGTGCGGATTCCCGGTTCGCGTTCGACGTACTCCCAGGCGGGCTTCCCGTTCCAGCGAAGGGTGAGGCGGGAGCCGTCGGCGGTGAGTTCCCAATCGAGCGGGCCGGCGGGGACCGGGCCGGACGGGGAGGCAAGCACGCCGGGGCGGCGGCCGGGATCGTCGAGGCGGCCGGCGGCGGGGCCGGCGAGGGAGAGCCGATAGCCGAGACCGTTGACGAGCCGGAGGCGAAGCACCGGGGCGGGGCCGGCGGCGGGGCGGAGGCGGAGGCGGAGGGTGAAGTTACCCTGCGGCTCCGGAAAGGACCAGACACCGTCGCGGCCGCGGACCAGCGCGTCAGCCGGCGCGCACCACGACGGGATCGTCATGGCCAGCAGGAGCGGCGCGATTCGCTTCATGCTCTCCATGATAGCCGGGCGGGGCGGAATCGGCCGGGCACCATTTGGCGAGCATGGCGACGAGGTCCTCCTGGCGGAGCGGCTTGGCGATGTAGTCGTCCATACCGGCCGCCTCGCACAGTTCGCGGTCGCCGGCCATGGCGTTGGAGGTGAGGGCGACGATCGGCATCCGGCGTCCGTCCTGTTCCGACAGGCGGATGGCCTCGGTGGCCTGGTAGCCGTCCATTTCCGGCATCTGGCAGTCCATGAAGACGATGTCGAACGGTTCGCCGAGGGCGAGATCGACGGCGTCGCGGCCGTTGCGGGCGACGAGGACGTCGAGATGAAGCCGTTCGAGCATGCGCACGGCGACGCGCTGGTTGACCAGATTGTCTTCGGCAAGCAGCACGCGGAGGCGACGGGCGGCGAGCGGGGCAAGTTCGGACGGCGGCGCGGGCGTGGCCGCGGCGACCTCACTCGACAGGACGCGCTGCAGAGCGCGGCTCAACTGCTGTTCGCGAACGGGACGCGTGAGGGCGGTGGCGCAGCCGGAGGCGAGGGCGTACTCGCCGAACTGGCGCTGCCAGCCGGCGGCGACGTAGATGAGTGGCACCGGAGCGACGCGAGCCCGGAGGCGCTGCAGCGCGGGCCAGCCGGCGGCATCGACGGCGCGATGGCCGATGAGGATGGCGTGAAGGCCGGGGCCGGCGCGTTCCGGGATGGAAGTGGCGGTGACGGGCTCGGCGCCGAGGTGGCGCAGCAGCAGTTCGGTCTGCTCCAGCGTCACGGGAGAAGGATCGACGACGAGGACGCGGCGGCCGGCGAAGGGCGGCGG
>CAYMTH010000252.1:7057-7374 GCA_964393235.1 uncultured Solibacteraceae bacterium
CGCATTCTGAAGCCTCGCGGTAAACCAGAAGGTGCTGCCGCGGCCGGGCTCGCTGCGGAGGCCGACCTCGCCCTGCATCAGTTCGGCGAGGCGGCGGGAGATAACGAGGCCAAGACCGGTGCCGCCGTATTTGCGCGAGGTGGAGGGATCAACCTGGGAGAAGGACTGGAAGAGCCGGGACTGGGCGTCGGAGGAGATGCCGATGCCGGTGTCGGTGACGGCAAAGCGCAGGATGGTGCGGTTATCGGAGGACGAATCGATATCGAGGCGAACCAGGACCTCGCCGGTTTCGGTGAATTTGACGGCGTTCGAGAGGA
>CAYMTH010000253.1:0-7370 GCA_964393235.1 uncultured Solibacteraceae bacterium
CCGCCGTCATCCCGCGAAACGGCTGCAGCACCCGCCCCCCCGCCGCCCGCGCCCCACTCGCGTGACAAGTCAAACAAGGCCGCTCCACCGGCCGCGCCACATCCACAAACGGCTTCGCGGCATACCCCGGCGACAGCCCCCACGTCCCCCGCGCCGCAAAATACGACGCCGGCGACTGAAACAGGAACCCATCCACCAGCCCCGCATAACTCCGGCCCACGATCCCCGACCCGATGAACCACTGCATCGGAAATTCGCCCCGCACCCCGTCCTTCTCGAACGCGACCCCAAACCCCCCCGACACCCGGTACGACGCCCCGCCCGCCCGGAACGCCGCAGCGTCGAACTTCTCCAGCCCGTCGCCCACGCGCCCGCTCGACCGCGCCATCCCCGACGTCCGGTACTTCGCGTAAATCTCCCGGTGGCACGGCGCGCACGCCTCGCTGCCGGTCTCCGCCCGCAGCGCCAACGCCGCCAGTAGCCACACCAGCCTCACAAAACGGCCGTAACCTCGATCTCGATCAACGCCCCGCCCCACAGCTCCGACACCCCCACGCCCGTCTTCGCCGGCTTGTGCGTCGCGAAGAACTCGGCGTACACCTCGTTCGCCTCGCCCAGCCGCCCGTAATCGGCCAGATACAGGTTGCACCGCGCCACGCGGTCCAGCCCGCTCCCGGCCTCTCTCAAAATACGCTCGATATTCAACAATGCCTGCCGCGTCTGCGACCGCATATCGTCCCCGGCCAGCCGGTTGGTCATCGGGTCGATCCCCAGCTGCCCCGAAACAAACACCAGATTCCCCACCACCGTCGCCTGCGAATAGGTCGGATTGGCCGGCGGCAGCTCCGCAATAGTTAAGGGGACCGGCCGCGGCCGGTCCCCTTTGGTTGGTTGTGACATCACCCTCGATTAGAACGCAAAGCGCAGGGCGATTTCAATGTTACGCGGGCCAAGCTGCTGACCCGTGTACTGGCCGAAGAACGGGCTCGTCAGGTTGGTGTTCAACCCGCCGATCCCCGCCCAGTTGAACGCGTTCAGGAACGTGCCGCGGAGCTCGAAGTTCCGGTGCTCGTCGATCTTGAACGTCTTCTGGATGCTGGCGTCGAACGTCGTCAGCCGGCGGTCGCGGATATTCGGCAGGTACGGACCAACCGTCCCCAGCCGCGTCACCACGTTCTGCCCGCCCGCGAACACCGGCGGGTTCGTGAACGCCGCCCGGTTCAGGTACGCCGTGCCGCCGTTCACGCCGCGGAAGTTCATCGGCGCGTCCGCGTTCAGCACGATCGGCACCCCGGGAACGAGGTCCGGCCGCGCCGAGCTGCCCGTCGGCAGCGAGATGCCGCCCGTGCCGATCGACACCGGGTTGCCGCTGCGCCAGTTCTGGATGCCCGACACCTGCCAGCCGCCCAGGAACTTGTCCACCACCGGGTTCAGGTTCAACAGCTTCCCGTTCCCGATCGGCAGTTCGTAGATCCAGCTCAGCTTGGCCACATGCGGATAGTGCAGGTTGATGATGCTCCGCTCCAGCCGCTGATTGAACACGTCGGCCACGCCTTCGGCGTCCAGCGCGCTGTCGGCCAGGCCGATCGTCTTAGACCAGGTGTAGGCGCCCAGCACCGCCAGGCCCTTGGAGAAGTGACGCGTCACCTGCACCTGCAAACCCTGGTACGACGACGACCCGACGTTCGGGAAGATGTCGTTGATACCCGTGAACTGCGGATACGGCCGCAGCGCTTGCAGGTTCGTGCCCACGAAGCCGGGGAACGGCGCCGGAATCGGGCTCGACGAGTTCCACGGCCGCGGCAGCAGGTCACCGTACTGCTGGACCGCCGAGAACGGCACGTTGTTCGGCTGCGAGAAGCCGCGCGCGATCAGCCGCGTGCCCTTGTTCGCCACGTAGTTGACTTCGATCACCGTCTGCGCGGGCAGCTGATACTGGAACCCGAAGTTCCAGTTCTGCACGTACGGCAGCTGGTTGCCACGCAGCGGATAGAAGTCGATCCCCTGCCCGTTGGCCAGCGTCGGGATCTTGTTCGGCAGCGTCCCCGTGAAGTCCGGATAGCGGTCCGAAATGTTGCCCAGCGGCGCTTCCGCGAACGGAATCGAACGGTTCGCCGAGTTCACCACGATCGACCCGTTGTAGCCCAGCGTACCGCCGAAGCCGAAGCCGTTCGAGATCGCCGGCGTGTTGTTGATGCCGTACCCGCCGCGCCACACCAGCTTGTTCGTCATCGCGTAGGCGAAGCCGAACTTCGGCGAGATCTGCTTGTAGTAGGTTTCCTGGAAGCCCAGCCGGCCCCGGTCGTCGGCAAACGCCAGCGCGCCCGGCCGGTTGCCCGCGCCCGGATTCGCCAGCGAGAAGTCGATCGCCGACATGCGACCGGCCACTTCGATCAGCCCGCCGACCATCTCCCACCGGAGACCGATGTTGAACGTCAGCTTCGGCGTCACCTTCCAGTCGTCCTGGAAGTAGAAGCCCGTCTGCCGCCAGCGGTGCCCGAAGTTCGACGCCGCAATGCCGCGGCTCGTCGACGCGTAGTCACCGAGCAGGAAGCTCGCGAAGCTGTGGCCCGTCTGGTTGATGAAGCCCGGCTGCGCCGTCTGGTTCGGCGAGAAATTGAAATCGCCCGAACCGGACTTGACCCGGCTGTTGTAGTAGTACCGGCGCTGTTCAAAGCCGAACTTGAAGTTGTGCTTGCCGCTGACTTTGGTGAAGTCCACCTGGCCGATCGTCGACCCGTTGAAGCTCCCGCCGCGGTTGCCCGAACCGAGCCGCCCGCCTGCGCCGATGCCGCCGCCCTGGAACGGCTGCCCCGCGAAGTTCAACACCGGGAAGTGCACGCCCGGCACGTTCTGCATACCCAGCTTCGCCGGCCAGTCCTGGTCCACAAACACGCTTTCGTTCATGTTGCCGAAGCGGTTGTAGCCGAGGTTGACGCGGCCCAGCAGCGTCGGCGTCAGCGTGAAGTCATAGGCCAAACGCGCCATCGTTCCCGGCGTGTCCTGGTTCTGATAAACGTTGGTCGGCAGTCCCGGAGGCGCGCCCCACCGCGGCGAACCCGAGTTGTAGCGCGTCCGGAAGTTCCGGTTGAGCATGCCGCTCAGCCGGTGGTTCGACGTGATGTTATGGTCGCCCTTGAACGTCAGCATCCGCTCCCGGAATTCGGGGCAGCAGGTGCCAATCGCCGGCATGTTGTTCAGCATCCCCGCGAAGATCGGATCGTCGATCCCGGCTTCCAGAATCTTCTGCGAAACCGGGCTGAAACGCGTCCGCGGAATCATGTTGCCCGGGAAGATGTCGCGCACGTAGGTGCTGCCCACCTGACGCGCCGAACGCGGATCGTAGATCGTGCCGAAAACCACCGGCCGGCCCGCCGCGTCGGTGCCCACGTTCGTGCCCGAACCCGTGTTGCCCGTGAACGCGGGGTTCAGCAGGCTCGCGAAATTGCCCTGCTTGAAGTCCGGCACCGGCATCGTAGCGAAGCCGCTCTGGTTGAAGTCCTTCTGCGTCGTCCGCTCCATGTTGTGATACCAGAACGTCTTGTTCCGGCCATCGTAGAGTTTCGGAATCATCACCGGACCGCCGGCCGAATAGCCGTAGTTGTGCTGCTTGTAAGGCTGACGCTTGATGCCCGCCGCGTTGCTGTTGAACGCGTTCGCGCGCAGCGCGTCGTTCTGCCCGTAATAGTAAGCCGACCCGTGCAGCGAGTTCGTGCCGCTCTTGGTCGCGAAGTTCGCCACCGACGTCTGCCCGCCCGAATACTGCGCGCTCACCGTGCCCGTCTGCAGCTTGAATTCGCTGATCGATTCCGCCGAGGGGCTGAACTCGGAGTTCGCGCCGCCCGCCAGATCCATACGGCCGATCGAAATGCCGTCGATCAGAATCTCGTGCGAGTAGTTCTGGCCGCCGTTGATCGAACCCTGCCACGTGCCGCCCACGCTGCCTGGCAGCGACGTGAAGATGAACTGCTGAATCTGCCGCCGGCCGCCCGACACCGCGATCGGCCACGTGTCGAACTCTTTCTTCGATACGTAGCTGCCGATTTCCGCCGTGCCGGTCTCCAACAGCGGCGCCTCGCTCGACACCGTGATCTGATCGGAAACGTTGCCCACTTCCAGCTTGAAGTCGACCGTCAACGTCTGCGCCACCCCGAGCACCACGTTCTCGCGCACCGCGCCCTTAAAGCCCGCCGCGCTCACCGTAATCCGGTACGTGCCCGCCGAAACCGACGGCATGCGGTATACGCCCGCTTCCGTCGTCACGCTTGTCAATTCCACACCCGTCGCCGGGTTCAATATCTTCACCGAAGCGCCGGCCACTGCCGCGCCCGATGGATCCAGCACTGTGCCGTTGAATGTTCCGCGTTCTCCCTGTCCGAACAGGGAGGCGCATACCAACAAAGCAAGCGAGAGCCGTTTCAAGACCATAGGCTAACCTCTTCTCCTTACTGATTCCCTTACCCGGATAGACCCGGGTATCGGGCCAATGTATCACATCCATCCCCCCGCGACGCCGCCCTCTACCACGCCTCCCGGTTCGCGATTCTCACCCGGAATAACGGTTTAGACCGCTCGGCGTCCTCCATCTCATAGGACTGCTCCGTCTTTCCCGCGTCATACCCCCGCCATAACCACACCAGCGACTCCGGCAGATCCATCGCCCCCTGCGCAATCGCATGCGCACTCTCCCCGAACCGGAAGTGAAAATCGTACCCCTTCAACTTCAGCGAATTCGCCAGCTGTATGTTGTTCAACGGCCAGCTCCCCGCCTGGTTCTCGATATCGTCCGCACCGTCCGACAGCCACACCCGCAGGTTCTTCCGCCCCTCCCGCCGCACCCGGTGCGCCACGCTATAGCCGCCCCCCAACCCCCCCTCCGGCCGCCACTGGATGCCCGTAAAGGACCCGATATGCGACAACACCCGGCTGAACTGCCCCGGAAAGTACCACGCCGCGTTGAACGCGCAGATCGCCCCCGAAGACGCCCCCGCGATCGCCCGCGAATAGACGTCCTTCCGGATCTTGTACGTCTTCTCCACGTCCGGCAGAATCTCCTCGAGCAGATACCGCCCGTACCGGTCCGACACGGTGTCGTATTGAATGCTCCGCATCCGCGTCCCCCGCGCCTCCCCGCCCTCGCCCGGCGAAACCAGTACGTGCACCATCGGCGGAATCAGCTTCTTCGCCACCAGATTGTCGGTCACCGTCTGCATCCGCAACCGCAGCGCGTCGGCATTGCCCACCAGCGTCTCCCCGTCCTGCCAGACCATCAACGGCGCGCCCTTCTCCAGATCCACGCCCGGGTTCACATACACCCAGTAGTTCGCCGACATCCCCGGGTAGATCCGGCTCTCAAGCGTCCGCCGCGCCGACATCGTCCCCCGCGCCACGCCCCCCTTCGGATACGAGTCCGGGTTGTACCCCGCCACGTCGTACGACCCAATCGACCGCCCCCCCGCAAAGTACTCGTAGTGGTGCGTCGTCCCCAGCCGCAGCGTCTTCAGCAGATACCAATACCGCGACTCCCCCGCCCGCCGCATCGCCTGCCGCGGCCCGTGGTCGATCGACACCTCGGCCGCCGCGGCCGACTCCACCGCAAACAGAAAATCCTGCCCCCACACCGCCGCCCCGTCCCGCCCGGCCAGGCCGATCCGGCCCGCCCCCAGCAACTCCGCCAGCCGCGGCGATCCCTCCCGCGCCGCCGTCACCAGCTCTTCCAGCGGATGCACCTGCCCCGCCAAACCCATCGCAAGGAGAAAAGGAACCACCAGCATGCGGCGCATAGGCCGCTATTCTATGTCACCGGCCCCCGCTCGCCAACGCCACCACACCTACCACCACCGCCGCCGTGCCCGCACCCACCAGGACCCACATCAACGCACGCCCGAACTTCCCTTTCTTCACGACGTCGATCCGCTCCACCGCGTCGTAGTCCACCGCCACCCCGCGCACCGTGAACTGTAACCCCCCCGCTTCGCCCAGCCGTCCCCGGATCTTCTCTTTCGTCTCCAGCCGGACCACCAGTTCCGTCCCCGGCGGAATCAACAACACCTGTCCCCGGATCGTCTGTGCCGCCACCGGCGACAGCAGCAGGATCATTACGATCACAACCGCTCGGCGCACCATACAACCTCCCAACAAGCAAAAAGGCCGACAAAGCCCGCGCCCAACGCGGCTTCGATCGGCCTTCCTGCAGGTGCCTCGCGGCTCTTGCCCGCGGGCAAAGCTTCACTCGATGGTGATCTTCACCGGCTGCTCGATGTACATCGTGCAGTCTGCGTTGAGGATCATCAACCCGTACCGCCCCGGCTTCACGGTCACCGGAATCTTCACTTCCAGCGTCTCGGTCTTCTGCGTGACGATCGGAATGCTGATCTCATCTTTACCCAGGGTGAGGAACACTTCCTTCACCTGATTCTTGCCCAAGTTCTCGCCCGTGATCGTCACGACGGCGTCCGGCTTCGCCGTATCCGGCGCAACCGAGATCATACGCGGAGCCGTCCCCTGGCCCAACAACACCAGAGCTGCGGCAAAGAGAAGAATGACTGCGGTAAACCTTTTCATGGGAACTGCCTCCGATTTGAGTTTGCTCCCGTTACACCCAAATTGCAAGCGTTTTCACTTTGCACGCATACACAACGCCCACCCCTCAATCCAACCGGAACGCCAGCACCTGCCCCCCCGCCGCAATCGCCACGTGCTGCTTCCCATTGACCATATAAGTCATCGGCGAAGCCTTCCACGCCTGCCCCGTCGGAAAGTGCCACAGCGTCTTGCCCGTATTCGCGTCGGCCGCCGCGAAGCTCCCGCCGCTTTCCCCGTAGAAAAGCAGCCCCCCCGCCGTCGACAGCACGCCGGAATAGTTCCCTTCCGGCGCCCCGATCTGCGGGACTTCCCACACAATCTTCCCCGTCTCGATATCGAGCGCCCGCAGCACCTTCTCCGGCGGATTCGCCGGGTCGTTATAGGGAACGAACCAGCTCCCCGAAGCCCGGTACAGATTGCAGTCCTCGACGGCCATGACGTAGAACAGCTTCGTCGCCGGATTGTACGCGGTTGCATACCAGTTGGTGGCCCCACGCACCGCCGGGCACACCATCGTCCCGCCCGGCGTCGGCTTCGCCGCCGGATTCACCTGCGGCCGCCCCTTGGCATCCAAACCCGTCGACCACGTCAGCCGCTTCACAAACGGCGTCCCCAGCAGATACTCCCCCGTCGTCCGGTCAAGCACGTAGAAGTACCCGTTCCGGTTCGCCTGCAGCAGCAGCTTCCGCGGCCGTCCCCGGAAATTGGCGTCCACCAGCACCAGCGGCTCCGTCGCGTCCCAGTCCCACAGGTCGTGCGGCGTGAACTGGAAATGCCACTTCAGC